>NZ_AZUI01000001.1:5182355-5482691 GCF_000526995.1 Lacrimispora indolis DSM 755
TCCTGTCTCTTTTTTAAACAGAGAACTGAAATAGGTAGGATTGAATCCTGCGATTTCACTGACGGTTTCCAGAGTAATGGCCTCCTTATAATGATCCCTGATATATTTTTTGGCTATGCGGATGGGGCGGTTATTTTCCTGCATCTTTCCTGCTACGGCTTTGTCATAGGAAGAAGAGATTTCCTTTATCAGAAAGCGCAGGACCTCTCTTGCAGAGGAACAAAATTCCACTCCCTGATTAAACCGTTCCATGAAATTCTGCTCAATGGGAATCTTATGGTTTTTCATGAAAAACAAGTAAAGATTGCACACTTCCCGGCACATCTGCAAAATCTCATGTCCGGTCATATCCGGCTGTTCCAAAAGCCCTTCCTTCAGCTTCATCAGACAGTCTCCTACCTGCTGCCGGTCCAGGCTTTCCAGTGCCGTATTCATGCTCTGGTTAAACTGGGTGAACCACTGGCTTGATGCCAGATGAAAGGAGCTGCGCAGCTCGCCTTCCAAAAGCTTGCCGTTTCCGGCCACCAGCCGCTGTTCCACCAGATGCCTGGCAGATTTAAGGGAATTTCTTAGCTGGGCGGCATCCCGTACGGTTGTTCCAAATCCAATGGTCACCCGGAGCCCCTCCAGAATGGATTCCAGAACAGCAAGTTCATTTAATATATTTTTACACTGCCTGCGGATGAGCTTCCTGCTCTCCTCCCCATAATTGAGGAATATGTAAATATGGCTGTTTTCCACATACAATTCCCAGTCAAATACATGGCCTTTCAGCATCTGTTCAGCAATCTGAGTTGTCTTTTCTGTCAGAAATTCCAGGTTTTTCTCATCTGGCATGGAAATTCCGTCAAATTTAACACAGACGATTTGAAAGCAGCCCGGCTTTAACTGATAATAATACTGCTTATTGATTTCTTCCAATCCGGTACAATCCTGTTCGCTCCTGTCCCTGTACAGAACACTGGAAAACCAGGTGGTCCGCAGCCTCTCCGCATCACTTTTTCTTGCAAGCCTGACCCGTTCTTCGTAGGTCAGCTGTTCGTTTTTTTCATTGTACCTCTCCCTGATCTTTTCCAGAGTTTCCGTCAGTTCCTGTTTTTTTATGGGCTTCAGCAAATAATCGCTGACCCCATATTTGATCGCCGTCTGGGCATACTCAAAATGGCGGTATCCGCTGATAATGACGAATTCCACTCCCACATTCAGTTCCCTGGTCTTTTTCACCAGGTCCAGGCCGTCATATCCTGGCATCCGGATATCTGTGATCACCACATCAGGAGAAAGGGCTTCTATCTTTTCAAGCGCCTCGATCCCGTTATTCGCCACACCGCTGAGCTTCATATCCAGTGCCTGCCAGTCGATCAGCTTTTCAATCAACTGGCAGATCTTTTCTTCATCATCTGCTATCAATACTTTTAACATGATTATCCCCCTGCTATGCCCCGTTTCTTATGACATTATAGCATGTTCGTCCATGTGAAGGAAGTAGTGTAAAAAAGAAAAGCAGACATAATCCATGGATATGGTTAATTCCGTCAAACCGGCCAATACAATCTGTCATTCCCACTTGAAAAAGCGGAGTGAAATGCTGATGCATATCACTGCAATCCCAATCATCACCATAACCGGAATGAAAACGTTGTCCATTGGCTGACCCAGTGAGGCGGCCTTAAGAAGTTTTATTCCCTGTGTCAATGGCAGGAGATCCGCTGCTTTTTGGAACACAGCCGGCATCACCTCGTAAGGCAGAGTTGCACCCGAAAAAATCAGCATTGGAAAATACAGCAGGCTGGCTGCAGCACCGGCTATTTTCGTGTCAGGCGAAATTCCTCCCACCAACAGGCCAATGCTGAACATGGACAGCATAACCAGTAAGTATGCCCCCAAAAAAAGAAGCCATGAGCCCTTTAATTCATATCCGAAAAATACCGCTCCTGTTGCGTAAACAAGGATAAGGGATGCAATGGAATAAAGGGCGTAAATGAAAGCCTGCACTGCCAGGATAAGGGCGGGGTCAATGGGTGTAACCTTAAACCGTTTTAAAATCTTTCTGCTCCGGTAATCAGACACAACCAGGGGAAGCCCCATCACGCCTCCGGCACAAATGGCAATAGAAGATACCGCACCAAAGGACTGTTCCAGGAACGTATATTCTGCGCTGTCAAAAGCGGGCTTGTTTCCAAATACTGCTCCTAAAATTACAACCGCCGCAACCGGCATGCAGATAGCAAAAATAAACATATCCAATCCGCGAAGAGACAATTTCCCTTCTGTTTTAAGCAAAGTTCTAAATGCTTTCATATTCACCCTCCCCGTCGGTATACCAAAGATATGCATCCTCAAGCTTTTCATATGGACAGGCAGCAACCGCTTCCTGTACGGTACCGCAAAAAATGCTTTCCCCGCTTTTCAAAATCATAATCTTATCACAAAGGGCCTCCACCTCATCCATAAAATGAGAGGTAAGTAAAATGGTGATCCCTTTTTCTTTTAACTGTAAAAGACTCTTCCACACTTCCCGCCGTGCCCTGGCATCCAATCCAGTTGTCAGCTCGTCTAAAAACACAACATCCGGATCCGGGATCAGCGCAAGCACAATAAAAAGCCGCTGCTTCTGACCGCCTGAAAGTTCACTGACCATGCTTTTTAACTTTTCCGAAAGTCCGAACTGTTCCAGAAGAATCCCATAATCCAGAGTGTTTTTGTAAAGCGAAGCAGTAACTTCACAAAGCTCATATACCTTGATTTTATCCTGATAATTGGCCTCCTGAAATTGAACGCCAACCTTCTGAAAAAGCCTTTTCCGGTCTTTTTGCGGATCCATTCCTAAAATAGATATTGTTCCGCTATCCTGCTTTTTCGTTCCCAGGATACATTCGATTGCAGTACTTTTACCCGCTCCGTTTGCTCCCAGTAAGCCAAACACCTCCCCGCTGCAAATCGAGATATTAATATGCTCTATGGCTTTCACCTGGGAGTAGGACTTACACAGCCCTTTCACTTCAATAGTTGTTTCCATGTAATAAAATCCCTCCTGTTTTTTCTATTCACAAAAAGAATAACACCAGAGTAAAGTCTGGTGTTAAAGTGTAGGGTCTGTTTCAAATTGTATTTTCATTTTCTTAAGGTGGGCCAGCATAACTTCCGCATGTTCCTCGGCGTAATGCAAGGAGGTGAGAAGCTTATCACATACGGAAATAATATCATCATCTTTGTCCGGTGTATCAATTACCTGCCTGATATCTGCTTCTGGGTTTTGGGATAAGGCATTCAGCATCCGCAAGATTGCTGAAAGGGAGTAATTCCCGCAGCGCAGGGAACGTATGATTTTAAGCCGATGCATATCTTCCTCCGTATAAATCCGGTAACCGTTTTGTTTCCGTTTTACAGTGAGCAGGCCGTTCATTTCCCAATTTCTTAAAGCATCCATTGAGATTTGTAAATAATCAGCCGCTTCTTTTCTGGTTAAAACCATGGTTCCGGTCTTTTGTCCCTGGCTGCCGCCTGATAACAGCCTTTGGGTAATCTCAATGGCTTCTTCCGCATTTTTCTGCTCATTTTTTATCTGCTGCAAATAATGTTCCGTCAAACCAACCG
This sequence comes from Lacrimispora indolis DSM 755, assembly GCF_000526995.1. NCBI lineage: Bacteria > Bacillati > Bacillota > Clostridia > Lachnospirales > Lachnospiraceae > Lacrimispora > Lacrimispora indolis. Next base: position 5,185,953 of record NZ_AZUI01000001.1, read on the forward strand.
CCTTGTTAAAATTTCCGGCAGCCGAGGTCCTAATAATAGCAATTGCCTGTTTTCTCAACCCATTTTGCAAAACCTCAACCTTTAGTGCGATTCTTGCGAACTTCATCTGTTCCATATGAAGATCTGTAAAAATACGATAACCGTTTGCCCTCCGCTCTGGCTTTGGAATGAGCCCGAGCTCTTCATAAAGACGTACCGTATTGGGATGGATTCCTATGCTGTGAGCAATTTCCGATGTATTGTAAGTATTCATTTTATTCTGTCACCGCCATTCTTTTCCGCAATAATAACATCGTATAAGAGTCTGGTGTTATAGTGGAGGGTTTAATTGTATCTTATGAGAATAAAAAGTGCAAGAGTGCGGAAGCTGCCGTCCTGCAAAGGAAAACAAGCGCATCGTTCACAACGAATAACACGCTTGTTTTCCAGTCTTCCTATCTTTTCACTTCAAATTCAACCGCCCCGGCCGCTCCAGGTGCTATTTCATATTTGTCAAAAACAATGACCGGATTTCCATTATCCTTTATATAAAATTTTGTCTCATGGGAAATGGTCTTAAAGCCGCCCTCCTCAGGAGTCCAGAATAAGATCCCAAGCTGGCGGGATTTTTCCTCCATCTGGCTTTTAATGCTTTCGTTGGCCTTATTGATATAATCCTCTCCCAGGACATCCTCCAGGGTCAGGAGCTTTTCTGATTTTAAATCGATGTTATAATACTTTTCCTGGCTGTAAGCAGAGGTCCAGCTCTCTGTTCCCTTTACTGCGAAGGAAAGATAAGCATCGCTTTGGGCCTTGATCTCATACCATACTTTGATCTCGATCTTATGCTCCGCCCATTCTGCCTCTGTTCCTCCTGTATCCAGAAATGCCTTTTTGTATTCCTCCGCCCGCTCCAACGATTCATCCGCATATTGGCTGCATATCTCACGGATTTCTTCATTTATCTGCTTGGAAAGTCCGTGGGTATCGTTTTGGATAAATTCCAGCCCCGGCACTTCTACCGAGATCTTTTCATCCCCAACCGTCTTCTTGTAGGAGCTAACGGTCAGGATTCGGGCGATAGCGCCTACGACAGGAAGGCGGTGCACTTCCCTGGCAAAGGCTGTGTTTGTATTCAGCGCCGCGGTAAATGTAATAAGGAAAGCGGCTGCTGTTCCCAGTCCCCATTTATAGAATTGTTTTCTCCCGCCTCGAAATCCATTCCGGCTGCCTGCCGCCTTTCTTCCTTCAAACTGCTCTATGGCTCCCTGTATGCGTATGCTTAATTCTTCCGGAATGGGAGTCTCATGGTATCTTCTTTTTGCATCATCCAACTGGTTCATAAATTTACCTCCTGAATATTCTGCTTTAACAATTTTAGCCCCCGGTACAGTCTTGCCTTCACTGTATTTAAATTGGCACCGGTGATCTCTGCAATTTCTTTCAGCGACATTTCTTCAAAAAAGCGAAGCTTAATGATGTTTTGTGTTTCCGTATCCAGCTGATTGATCTCATCATAAAGATCCTCCGATGGTTCATAGCCCTGCTCATAATAGGGGATCTCCAGACCCAGTTCTTCTCCCGATGCGATCTCCTTTTTATCCTTCTTTAGGAAATAAATGCTTTCGTTCACAAGAATTCTGTAAAACCACGTCTTGATTGCGTCGGGATTTTTTAAGGATTCATAATGATCCAGGGCTTTTAATACAGCATTCTGAACAATATCCAGGGCATCCTCCTGGTTTTGGGCGTAGCTGAAGGCCAGCCGATAAAATTTTTTCTGATTTTCAATAATATAGCCTGTCATTTTATCATAGATCTCTTGTCTCATTTGTTACCCTTTCTGTCCTTTCACAGACATTTTTGCCGTTCTGTTATATAGATGATTTCTTATGTAAAAAAGTTGCAGAAAATGAAAAACAAGGCTCTGAAAGTTCAGAAGCCCTGTTTTGATTTCGCCTTTATTATAAATCTCTTCTTATTATTTCATTTATTGGTTCAAATTTATTCTATTTACCCTATTATCATAAAACTGCAGGGGTACATGATCCTGCAAAAAATGTTTTTCCATATCTCTATCATTACATAAGTAATTCAAAATTTCAAGCAGGCGTTTTCCGCGCCAGCAAATCACCTATCCCAAAGCAAAGCGGCGGCTTTGAATCTTTCCGATTGCAAAACCGCCCCATGACTATCCATATCTTATTGTACACAACATATTGCCTGCCGGAAGACGGCTTTTATTTACCGTCAATTTTGCGGACAGGGATCCATATCTCACTTTTATAATCCGGCTTACTGGTATCAGGGGTTTCATTCCACAATAGCTCTGGCCCACCGGTCAATTCATATCCTGATGCAGGGAACCATTCCGAATATATTTTAGCCCATGTATCCTGAATCGCATCCGGAAAAGTACCTGCCGCTTTAAATACCGCCCAATTTGAGGCTGGAACATCCAGGATGTCATAGCCGTTTGAAACCGCCTTTGAAGTGGCAACACCGATATATTGGTCAAGCTGGGAGCCTTCTGTGGTACGCTCATTAAAATCAGCAGAAACACTGAGAATTCCTTTAGGCTCCACATCGCATAAACCTTTTAACTCCTCAATAACTTGAGGCGTTAGTTTTTGTACCAATGAGTCCATCTGCGGATTGATCCCTTTAAACTGCATTGTAATCCTCTTTTTAAATCCAACAATATGAAATTCCTCTTTTTCTATAACACGATAATTCATTTCCATTCCTCCTGTGATTGTTAATTGAAAGGTCATTGGGGGCAGGACTTTAAGTTCAGTATTCTCTTTTTTAGCCTGGGATGGGGGCACTCCATGCATCACCTGAAACGCCTTGCTAAAAGCTTCCGGTGATTCATAGCCAAGCTGTAACGCCAAATCAATGACTTTTACTGATTCCGTCTGCAGCATCAGCCCAGCTACCGACAGCCGCCTGCGGCGAATATATTCACCTAATGGCATTCCCGCAAGAAAAGAAAACATTCTGCGGAAATGGTATTCCGAGCAGCCGGATATACGTGAAATCTGACCCGGTTCCATATCATGCATCAAGTTTCTTTCTATATAAGCCATAACATCATTAAATTGAGCCAGCGTATTCATTGCCTATTCCTCCTTTCAAAACAATCATACATGAGTTTTTGATTAAATTCCTGATATTTTTGCTGCGGATAATCACAGATTTTATGTTCAGCAAATGTTCCGTTTTACCAACATCCTTTGACAGAACTCTGCCTGATTTTATGTGCGGTTAATATCAGAAATCATAGAATTTTACATGCTCTTACCAGAATCTTCTCCTGTTTTAGTTTCATCATACCACAAAGAGGCTCAGAATAAAAAACAATCCTTTGCAGGGAAATATATTATTACCGGCATCACTCATTGCTCTGTAACCGGTCAACCACCACCGCAATGAGAATAATGACGCCCATGGCAATGGTCTGCCAATATGAGGATATGCCCAGCAAGCTCAGCGCATTATTAATGATCCCTATAACAAAGAGGCCAAAGATCGTCTGCACCATGCCGCCCCGTCCTCCGGACATGCTGGTGCCTCCCATTGCCACAGCGGCAATCGCATTCAACTCATACCCGGCTGCCGCAGTCGCCTGCCCGTTTTGCAGCTTGGAGGCCAGTACAGCGCCTGCCAGAGCTGCCAGGATTCCGCAGATAATATAAACGGACATTTTGACCTTCCTGACCTGTATGCCGCTGAGCTTTGCAACCTCAGTGTTGCTTCCTACTGCATAAATGTATCTGCCGTAACACGTTCTGGCAAGTATAAAAATGGCAGTGCCTATTATTAAAAACATAAGTATAACAGACACCGGTACCGGACCAACGGAGCGCAGCCCCACCCAGCCAAAGGAAGCCGGAAGTCCGAAAATTGGCTTTGCATCTGTAAAAACATATCCAAGCCCCCTTGCGGCATTCATCATCGCCAGGGTGGCGATAAAAGGCGGAACATTTAAAACGGATACAAATAATCCGTTGATGCTTCCGCAAATTCCTCCTACCGCAACAGACGATGCCACAATCACACACAAGCTCAGCCCTATCCCAGCATCCGGAAAGAGCTTAATACAGGCTGCCGCAGCAATACCTGCAAGTGCTGCAACGGAGCCGACAGATAGATCAATCCCATCAGAGAGAATTACAAATGTCATGCCCGTTGCGATCAATGCGTTAATCGCAATTTGAATCAATACATTCTTAAAGTTCCCGATGGTAGCAAACCTGGGAACAAAAAGCAGGCAAAGTGCAAATAAGAGGATCAGGAAAATCAGCATGGTATTGTCTTTTACAAATGTCAGATATTTATTTGGTTTTTGTGTGTTCATTCTTTTGCCCTCCCGGAACTTTCTGTGCTGATGCTTGCCAATCCCATAATCCTTTCTTCCGAAGCCTCTTTCGTATCTAAAAATCCGGAAACAGTTCCTTCCCTCATGATCATAATCCGGTCTGCGACTCCAAGAATTTCAGGCAGATCAGAAGAGACCATGATAATGCTTCCTCCGGCCTCTACAAACTCTTTCATTAAGTTGTAGATTTCAGCTTTTGCATTGACGTCAATTCCTCTGGTAGGCTCATCCATAATCAAAATGCGTGAGCCTGCAAGAAGCCATCTTGCAATTACCACCTTCTGCTGGTTTCCTCCTGAGAGATTTTTAATCCTGGTCTTAATCCCGGGAGTTTTCGTTCCCATCTTTTTAACATATTCCTCAGATGCCGTCTTTTCCCATGCAAAATCAATCAACCCATTTTTTGATCTTCGACGCAGACTAGATAAGGTTGTATTGACGGCAACACTCTTTTCCAGAAGAAGTCCCTGGCCCCTTCTGTCCTCCGGAACCAGACCAATACCGGAAGCAACCGCATCCTTCACTGTTTTAGGCTGGTATGGCCTGCCATAAACAAGCATGGAACCAGAGTCCGGGGCATCCGCGCCGAAAACAGTTCTCATTACTTCTGTCCGCCCGGCGCCGATCAATCCCGCAACACCCAGGATTTCTCCCCTTCTCAGCTGAAACGTGACATTGTGAAAAGAACCGCTTCGTCCCAGATTGTCTACTGACAACACGATTTCATCCGTCACCGCATTTTCAGACCGGTAATAAAACTGCTTCATTTCTCTGCCAACCATCTTGTTGATCATTTCTTCTTCTGAAATTTCCGGCAGGGGCAAACTCATCACAACTTTCCCATCCCTTAAAATTGTGATATCATCACCAATCTCACGTATTTCCTGCAAACGGTGGGATATGTAAATAACCGCAACATTCTCTTCCTTCAAAGACTTTATGACGTTAAACAAAGCCCCCACTTCTTTATCTGATAAAGAGGAAGTAGGCTCATCCATAATGACCAGTGAGCTGTTTTGGGATACCGCTCTTGCGATTTCAACCATCTGCTTATCCCCATTGGTCAGTTTTTTGATAAATGTCTTTGGATTTAAATGCATTCCCAATGCTTCCAGCAATTTACCTGCTTCCCGGTTCATCTGCTGCTTATCAATCAACCCTAAGGGCGTTTTAGGTTCCCTTCCCAGGAAGATGTTTTCAGCAATGGTCAGATCCGGTATCACACTCAGTTCCTGATGGATCACGCTGATTCCCTTAGCTAAAGATTCTCTGGTGTTCTCAAATCTCTCTTTATTTCCTCTGACAATCAGATTCCCTTCATCCGACTGATATACACCTGAAATAATCTTAATAATTGTAGATTTTCCTGCACCATTTTCCCCCAGCAGAACATGAACTCTGCCAGGGGAAAAGCTGATGGAAACATCATCCAATGCTTTTACGCCAGGGAAGGATTTACTAATGTGTTCCAAAGCAACGAAAGCCTGTTCTTCCATTGCATCTCACTCCTTCCGTTGTAGGTTATATTGCTATTTTAAGTTGCTTGCATCAATGACTCTTGGTGGGATAGGAATTAATTTTTCAACAGACTCACCGGTTAAATACTTCTTAATACATTCCAGGGTTGTGGTTCCAATGGCCGTGGGGTCCTGGGCAATATCTGCAATCCAGTTTCCTCCGCTTAAAATTGCCTCAATGCCTTCCGGATTTCCGTCAAAACCGATCACCTTCACATCACTTTCCACCGCATTGATGGAGGACATGGCACCAACGGCTGCCGGATCGCCTACGCAGAATACCACATCAAGATTTTCATGCTTTAACAGCATATTCTGCATAACCTCTGCCGCTTTTCCCTGGTCACCGGAATAGTTCTGCACATCTACAACCGATACATCGGGAGCATTTTTGCCAAGCCATTCTGTGAAGCCTTTTTCACGCTGTACGCAGCCTTCAATCTCCGCATATGTAATAACTGCCGCCTGGCCGGTTTTCTGTTTCAAAATATGTTCCACCGCATATTCTGCCGCCAGTTCTCCGCCTCTGTAGTTGTCGGTTGAAATATGGCTGATTACCTCTCCATCTGACGCAACATCCATGGTAAATACCGGTATACCGGCTGCGTCAGCCAGTTCTACCATTGACTTGCTTCCGGCGGAGTTGGTGGGACAAATGACAATGGCATCTACCTTTTGTGTAATAAAATCCTGCACCTGATTCAGCTGTTTATTTCCGTCTCCTGCTGCATCCTGGATAACCAGTTGATAGCCCATTTCCTTTGCCTTTTCATTCATAGCCGCCTCAATGTTGTTGTAGAAAACATGAGCATTGTTTAACAGACTGACGCCGACCGTAATAGGTTTCCCGTCTTCTGCATTCGCTTCTGCAGCATCCGTAGCTTCCTTGGTTTCTGCAGCTGTCTGGTTTCCTTCACTAGCAACCTTTGGCGCCTCCTGCCTGACTTTCTGACATCCCGCCAGACTTAAAACCACTGCTCCGGCAACTAAGATTCTTTTTAATGCTTTCTTCATGTTACGTAACCTCCCATAAATTTTATTTATATCAAGTGATTTGATATCCAATCCGACATTGCCTGAAAGATCAGCCATACGGATGTAGCACCCGCATCCTGAAGTCCAATGGCCTTGTCCCCGTAATACTTTGCCCTTCCAAATCTGGCTTTTATTTCTTTTGTATATTCAACACCTTTTTTTGCCGCTTCCGCAGCCATGAAAAATCCCTCATGAATATCCAGTCCCTGGGAAGCTGCGTATTCTAAGGCAGCAACGGCCGGCTCCAATGCATCAACCATGGTCTTATCTCCGACCCTGGCCTTCCCTCTCTGCATAATGGCATCTAAGGATATACGGAAGCTTTCCGCAAAATCTGAAAGTTCATAATAAGGCGAGGGCTTTCGCCTGATAACGCCGCTGATAAACATTGTGCCAAACAAAACCCCTGAGGCGCCGCCCATGGTATCAAGCAAGATCCGGCCCAATTCCTGAAAAACGGATTCTACAGATTTCGCTTCCAGTGAGGGAAGCTGTTCCAGGACTGCCTTAAATCCCAGTTCCATTCCCGTGCCATGATCTCCATCGCCTATTTTCATATCAATTTCCGTCAAATACGGCTCACTCTTCACAATCCCGTCTGCAGCATACAGGAAAAGCTGCTTCACCTGTTCTGTATTTAGCTTCTCCACATTCATCTGCTGCCTCCTTGAAACCGGAATAACGGAGATTTACAGGGTCTTTGGTATAATTTTTTCAGCTCATCATCCAGAATCAGGATTGATACGGAAAAGCCGCCGGTCCCCTGAGGAGAAAAAAGAGTATCAATAAATGAATGGACATTGACAATTCCTTTTGTCTCTGCGATCTCAATCACTTTCCGGCTTACAATACACAATTCCAGCATGCTGGTGAATCCATAACCATTCACCATAAGCGCAGCTTCGCAGCCTGTAGGCACCTCATATAACAGCTGTTCCATGAGCGCTTCTGTTATCTTATTTGCTGATGACAGCACCTCTCTTTTTATTCCCGGTTCTCCATTAAATCCCATTCCAAACTCCACATAACCATCCGGCAATTCACACATTGCCTCTCCTGAGCCTGGCATATATCCCGGTGATGTGGTCACACCAAAGGTTCTTGTGTTTTTGCCTGCTTTCTCAACCACCCGTTTCATTTCTTCCAGACAATACCCCTCCTTTGATGCTGCCCCCGCAATTTTGACCACAAAGGAAATACCTGCGATCCCCCTTCGATCCTCCTTTTCTTCCAGGGGAGCCGAAGAAATATCATCGGATACATAAATGCAATGGGACTTGATTCCTTCTAATTCAGCCAGCTCACGTACCAGTTCAAAATTCAGTACATCTCCGGCATGGTTTGCCGCGATAAAGATAACTCCCTTATCATGTGGCACTGACCTTGTCACCTCCAATACGGTACGGGAAGGCGGAGCTGTATAGACATTTCCCAGGGCGGCCCCGTCAGCAAGGCCATCTCCAACAAATCCAAGAACCCATGGTTCATTCCCTGACCCTCCGGCAATGACCACCGAAACCTTATCTACTTCTCTTTTATTTTTTATTCCCATAACACCAGGTACTTTACAATACAGGTCCGGATTCAGGGACAGATAACCCTCCAGCATCTCCTCTACAATCCGGTTCTGGCAATTAATCAGCTTATTCATAATTTCCTGCTTTCCTCACACTGCCGCAAACTGAAATTTTACTCATTACATATTGCTTCACAAACTCTCTGCCTCTTTTTCCATAAGTCTTTGGATCAATTACAGATTGATTTTCATTTAAAACCGCTTTCACCCCTTCACTAAAGGCGATTCGTAAATCCGTCGCATAATTGACCTTACAGATACCTTCCCGAATGCACGCCCGCACTGTTTCATCTGCAAGCCCGGAAGTTCCATGAAGTACAAGGGGTATGGACACCTTTTTCTTGATCTCCTTCAGTATATCGACCCGGATATTTGGAACCCCTGAGTATACGCCATGTGCGGTTCCAATGGACACCGCAAGATAATCGATCCCTGTCTTTTCTACAAAATAAGCAGCTTCATCCGGTGATGTCAGTCCTCCTTTGCCGCCTTCCAAATCATCTTCTTTTCCTCCTACGCGGCCCAGTTCCCCTTCGACTGGTATACAAGACGGATGGCAGGCATCTGCAACGGACTTTGATAAAGCCGCATTCTCTTCCAGGGGAAAATGGGATCCGTCGATCATAATGGAGGTGTACCCCTCACGAAAGGCCTGCATGGCCAGCTCAAAGCTGCTTCCATGATCCAGATGAAGGGCAACAGGGACAGAAGCGCGTTCGGCTGCTGCTTTTACATTGGCATAGTACAGGTTTAAGCCCCCGTATTTTACTGTAGACGGCGTTGTCTGCAAAATCACCGGCGCCTGAAGCTCCTTTGCGGCATCTATGACCGCCATGACCATTTCCATATTTTCCACGTTAAAGGCGCCAACTGCATATTTCCCTTTCTGGGCATCAAGTAACATTTTTTTAGAAGTAACTAACGGCATTTTTATCTCTCCTATTCCTGCGACAATCATGTAACAACTTCATGCTCATTCCACTCTTCTGACTGCAATTTCCTTTTCATACTCATCTACCCGGTCCATAGGCCCAAGTCCATTGCTCTCAGCCACGTTTGCTCCCACAGCGGCAGAACGCTTTAATGCATGTTCCACCTCTTCGGGCTGATCAAGCCATATGCTTAAAAAACCGGCAAGGGACGCATCTCCCGCACAGGCAGAACTGACCAGCTCCACGTTCTTTGTGCCTGCAAAATATACTGATTTTCCATTATAAAAATAAGACCCCTTGTCCCCCAGTGTTATTAGGATATTTTGCGCCCCTTTTTCATGGAGATCGTGCAGGGCATCTATCATATCATCTTCATCCCGTATAATGATTCCAAAAATATCTTTTACCTCATCATCATTGGGCTTAATTAAATATGGCCTGTAATGCATCAATTCCTTTAAATAATCGGAACTGATATCTAAAATCACCCTCACCCGTCTTTTTCTGCAGATTTCCATTACCTCGTCATAAAATTGGTTTCCGATCCCCTTTGGCAGGCTTCCGCTGATTACCAGCGTATCTAAATCAGCAAGTCCTTTCATAATCCGGAGCATATCATCCTGCTTTTTGTCAGATACATAGGACCCTTCATTCACAAATTTGTACTCCTCTTTCCCATCGTTTAAAAAAATATTTATCCGCGTAATATCTTCCACCCAGACAGGAAAGGTTTCAATGGATTTCTTCTGAGTCTCCTCAACGATATACTTTCCTGAAAAATCTCCGAAAAAGCCAAGAACTTTTGACTGGATATGAAACCGCTTCAAACAATAGCTTACATTCAGGCCCTTTCCATTGGGAGTATAAACAGCACCATACGTCCGGTTTACAACTTTTGCCTGTATCCCATTGGTTGAAATATTCATATCAATCGCAGGATTTGTAGTCAAAGTATAGATCATCTTTATTGCACCTCACCTTTTTTCAGAACTTCTGCTCATTTGCCATTATATAGGGAAACCACATGAAAATCTTTTCAGAATTTGAAAACCCATTTCCTGTAAAAGCAAGGTTAAGATATAAAAAAAGGGCCGGATTTTTCATCCGCCCTGTTATTTCTTGCGATAGGTTGATATATAATCAATGATAATTCTGCAAATCATATGCAATGCAATTCTTGATGAGACCTCAAATTCCTTAATAGCCTGATGAGAGTGCTTATATCCCACAAGAGAATATTGACTGTATAAGAACAGTTTGGACTTCTCATTACAGCAGCAGGTGATCACCCGGTTTCCCCGATGAAAAGCTGTAAAAGCAGAGGATATCAGCTCCGGAGTTTCCCCGTTTAAAGACAGGAGAAACAAAACATCATCTGCCTTTAGTTTTGAAGCTTTTACCTGCATGATATTGGGATCATCCGTAAAAAAGACATCGTAATCAAGAAGCTGAAGTTTTAAAGAAAACTCCTGGCCTACATAAGTTGTGGGACCTCTTGCGAACACCGATATCTGCCGGGCAGAGTCCAGACATTTTATGATTTCCAAAACATTGGTAAGGGAAATACGTTCATGAACCTTCTGAGCTTCAATAAGAGTCTTATTGAGTATCTCATTCATCTCTTGTATTTCCTCGCTCTTTGCATGATTGACCGAACGGTAGCGAAGCTCATTAAATCCGTTCAATCCGCACTTGCGGATTGCTCTGGAAACGGTAGAGGGAGAAGAATAAGTCTCAAATGCAATATCTACAATCGACATTTCAGGAAGGGTATCTTCATGGGTGTTGATAAAATTTACGATTTCAAGCTCTGTCTTTGTTAATTTTTCTACAGTCATTGGATCGAGGGAAATAATCATGAAAACACCTCCTGGCTCAGATTTTTGATTACAGCCGCCATTATTTAACCGAATCAGTCTGCGAAGCGGATTGGAAACAATGCCTGGCAGCTGTAAAAATTATATCACAAACTGTAATGAAAATCTTTTCAAAATTTACAAATATGATCACAGCAACAGAAAGAGCCGGGGCACCAGACCGATCCACTCAGTCTGATGCCCCAGCCGGCATAAATCCGGATTATTCTTTTGTAACTAATTCATTTACATTATCAGCTGTTACCAGTTCGTTGTCCAGGATCACATACTTTTCTACTTCTTTTCCCTGAAGATAGTTGTATGCAGAGTTCATAATTGCTTTTCCCAGGAAGAATGGGGGTTCTGCAATGGTTGCCTCAACTTTTCCTGCTTTAATGGCTTCAATGGTATCATCAATGGCATCACAGCCGATCATGGTGATCTCATCCAGACGGCCTGCGGCTTCAATTGCTTCCAATGCGCCAAGAAGCATTTCATCATTTGCCGCATATAATCCGTCAATGTGGTCATTGGCCTGAAGGATGTTTTCCATTACGCTCATGCCCTTGGAACGGTCAAAATCTGCAACCTGGCATGCAACGATCTTCATGTCCGGATTCTGGCTTATCACTTCGTTAAAGCCCTTGGAACGGCTCTGAGCCACGTTGGTTCCCATAATACCCTGGATTTCTACGATATTTCCTTTGCCTCCCAGTGTGTCCACCAGATACTGGCCTGCCAGTTTCCCGGATTTAATGGCATCGTAGCCGATATGGGAAACAACTTCTCCGCCGCTGGCTTCACGGTCCATGGTAAGCACCGGGATACCGGCTTCGTTGCAAGCTTCAATGGAAGAAACGATTGCATCTGAATCACAGGTATCAATGATGATGCAGTCCGGCTTTTTGGTGATCAGATTTTCGATGTCCTTCATCTGGATCGTAGGATCATCCTGGGCATCTGTGATATAAAGCTCCACTCCTAATTCGTCTGCGGCTTTTTGTACCCCGTCTTTTACGTCTACAAAGAACGGATTTGTCTGAGTATTCATGGCAAGTCCTACCACGTATTTCTTGTCCGCCGGCTTAGCCTCTGCATTGGACTGGGCTTCCGCTGTTGTGGTGGCTGCTTCTGTCTGTGTGGTCTCCTGCTTGGTTTCAGGCGCCTTCTCTCCGCTGCTGCATCCTGCCAGTGATGCCAGAACAAGTCCTGCTGCTGCCATTGCTGCCATGTGTTTTCTTTTCATCATAATTTTTTACCTTCCCTTCTTTTTTACATTAATAGTTTTATTTATTCTGCTTTCGCAGATAAATCCTTGACCTTTTTGTCCACCAGAACTGCAATAAGCACAACTGCGCCTTTTACAATATTGGTGGCATGTGGATTGACGTTCATAAGCGTAAGAATGTTATCGATTATTCCCATGATCATGGCGCCTACCACCGTAGGCAGTACAAATCCGGTTCCTCCGCTTAAGCTGGTTCCTCCAAGTATGACCGCTGCAATGGCATCCATCTCGATCCCCTGTCCGCTGGTGGATTGGGCAGACCCCAGTCTGGCTGTTAAAACCACTGCCGCAATGCCGCTTAATAAACCGTTGATGATGTAAGCCATCCACTCCGTCTTCTTTACAGAAATTCCGGATAAACGGGCAGCTTCCCTGTTTCCACCAAATGCATAAATACTGCGCCCAAAGCTGGTTTGTGTCAAAATGTAATGGGCCAGCAGGAAAAGCGCTATAAGGATAATAACAGGCACAGGAACCCCCAGAACCGTACCTTTTCCAATAAATTTATAAGAATCTATTTTTACCGGAATAGGAGAACCTTTGGTATAGATCAAAACACAGCCCCGAAGCAGGGTCATCATGCCCAGAGTGGCAATAAACGGGGGAATGCCGCATTGGGAAATAAAAAATCCATTGACGATCCCGCAGGTAATTCCGATTGCAACTGCTGTAAATACTGCCAGTAAAGTATTGCCGGTGGAAGCCAGCACACCGGAGGCTACCACTCCTGCAAACCCCAGAATGGAACCAACGGACAGATCGATTCCGCCGGTCAGAATTACAAAGGTCATGCCGCATCCGATAATACCGGCAACTGTCACCTGCTTAAAAACATTAAATAAGTTGGAAACACTTAAAAAACTTTTTGACAAAAAAGCGGCAAAGATACAGATGACCAGCAAGATCAAAACCGAACGATATATATTTATTTGGTTGATTAACCGTTTCTTAGTTTCCTGATTCATTTTCACTTACCCCTCCAGACGCATGCGCTAATATTTTTTCCTGATTCATTTCCTGTTTGGAGATTTCTAATACCGTCCGTCCTTCCCGCATGACAATGACGCGGTCACTGACTCCGATCAGCTCCGGTAAATCCGTGGAAATAACCAGGATGCTTTTACCGGCCTCTGTCAGCTTGTTCATAATGGCATAGATCTCTGCCTTCGCCCCCACATCGACTCCCCGTGTAGGCTCATCTAAAATCAGAATATCAGAATCCGCTAAAAGCACTTTTGCAAACACTATTTTCTGCTGGTTTCCGCCGCTTAACTTTCCGGCAAGCTGCTGCGTGGAACTGATTTTAATATTCAGCGCCTTAACCTGTTCCTTTACACGTTCCATTTCCAGTCTGTTGTCCAGCCGGAATCCTTTGGTCAGCTTTTTTAAAGAAGACATGGAAACATTTTCTTTGATGCTTCTTATTAAAACAAGCCCTTCCTGCTTCCTGTCATCTGAGACAAACCCGATTCCTGCTTCCAATGCTTTTCTTGGAGAGGAACAATCCTTTTTTTCACCGTGTACATAAATTTCTCCGCTTTCCATTGGCATGGCGCCGTAAATCAACTTGGAAAGCTCTATGGTACCAGCACCCAAAAGTCCTGTAATCCCTAAGATTTCCCCTTTATGGAGCTTTAAGCTGACGTCATGAACCCCGCGGCTGTTTACTTTTCTTGCTTCAAATACCACTTCCTGAGGTTTATAATCCCTTACCGGGTACAGATTAGATACATTCCGCCCAACCATCATGGATACCACATCTTCATAATCTGTCTCTCCAATGAATTTGGTCGCCACAAATTTTCCGTCTCGGAAAACCGTAAGACGGTCAGAAATACGAAAAATTTCATCCATCCGGTGGGAAATGTAAATGATCGCAATTCCCTTTTTCTTCAGTTCCTCAATCGTCCGGAAGAGAATCTGAATTTCTTCTTCCGCCAGCGCTGCCGTGGGCTCATCCATAATGATGATTTTGGCGCCGATGGTCAGGCACTTGGCGATCTCCGTCATCTGTGCCTCTGCCACAGATAAATTCCGTACCCTGGCCTTTGCACTGAACTTTAAACCCAGATGATCCAGATTTTCCTGTGCGTCCCGGTATAGCTTGTTCCAATCCACTTTCCCAAACTGATTCACAGGAAGTCTTCCAAGATACATGTTTTCTGCCACCGATAATTCCGGAACCATATTAAATTCCTGATAGATCATGGCGATTCCATGTTTTTCTGCATCCTTGGCGGAATGGAACACCACCTCTTTCCCATCCAGATACATGGCACCGGAAGTATAAGGCTGTGCCCCCGCGATTATTTTCATCAAGGTGGATTTCCCCGCCCCGTTTTCTCCGCACAGAGCATGAACCTCTCCCTCATAAATCTCTAAATGCACCCTGTCAAGTGCCTTGACACCGGGAAACGTCTTTACGATTGATTCCAGTTTTAAAACTAACCTTCCTCCCATATGATTTCACCACTTCCCCTTTGCTTCTGGTCAATATGCGCAGCCTGAGACCAATATGACATTTGTGTATCCTGTAAACTCGCCTGTCAGGATGATCGCCTTGGCCCCTTCCGTGATCGTTTTTAATTCCTTATGTGGCACATACTCTACCGGTATTTCTTCCGGCAGAAGCGCCAGGGCCTTCTTATGAAGCTCCGGGCTTACGGCAAGTGCCTCTTCTGCAAATATGGCCTTTTCCGTTACCATATACTTTTCTATTTCTTCCAATACCTCCAGATAAGAAGGGTTTCCCGGCTTCCAGCCTAAGTCCACCCGTTCCACTCCCTTGGGAATAGGTAACCCGGCATCACCGATTACCAGCATATCCATATGTCTGAGCTCTGCCATGACCCTTGCTAATTGAGGGTGTAAAATTCCTGTTTTTAACATGACCGTTCCTCCTTCTCATGCTCCCTGATAAATGAGTCAATTTCTTCCCGGTCAGGCATGGCCGGCGTAGTTCCGATTCTTTGTACCGAAATAGCAGCTAATGCATTGGCAAAGGCTGCAGCCTCCCATAAATCCTTTCCTTCTGCCAGTGCCGCCACCAGGCCGCCGTTAAACGCATCTCCTGCCCCTGTGGTATCAATTGCATTGACCCGGTAAGCAGGCAGAAGTCCCCTCTTCTTAAGAGTTGCCAGATAAACTCCTTTTCCGCCCATGGTGATCAGAACATTTTTCACTCCTTTTTCAAAAAAGAAGTCTGCAGCTCTTCCAGCACTTTCTTCCCCGTCTACCGGTATACCGGTTAATATGCCGGCTTCTACCTCATTCGGCGTGATTAAATCCACCTTGCTTAACATGCTGTCGCTGACCGGCTGTACAGGAGCTGTATTTAAAATGATCTTTACGCCTTTCTCATATGCAATATCAATGACTTTTTCCACGGAGGAAAGATTGGTTTCCAGCTGGGTCAGCAGAAATTCCGACTGATCCAACAGGTCTGATATAGATTCCACTTCTTCGTCTGTAATCGTGTCACAGGCCCCCAGAATCACAACAATTTCATTCTGGCTGGTGTTTTCATCCACCATAATCAGGGCACTGCCGGTCTCTGTCTTTCCGGTACGGAATATCCGTCCGGTATCCATTCCCAGCTTCATCATGGTACATAATGCCACATCTGCAAATGTATCCTCTCCAAGCTTCGTCACCATGGTCACATCAGCTCCCGCTTTATGGGCAGCTACCCCCTGGTTGAATCCTTTGCCGCCAGGACCCATTTTAAAAATACTTCCTTTCACGGTTTCTCCCGGAACCGGAAGATGAGGGCATCTCCCCATCAGGTCCACTACAAAGCTCCCGAAAACTGTTACTTTTTTCCCCATGACCCTTCTCCTCTCCTTATAACAAGGCTATTCCGTTACCTGCCCCAATCCGGTCTGCTCCGGCTTTTATCATATCCTGGGCTTCTTCCGGTGTTCGAATCCCTCCGCTTGCCTTTACTTTTGCCCGGTCTCCTACCGTCTGCTTCATAAGTGCCACATCCTCGGTTACCGCACCGCCTGTACTAAAACCAGTGGATGTTTTAACGAAATGAGCCCCGGCTTCTACTGAAATCTCGCAGGCCATTTTGATTTCTTCTTTCGTTAAAAGGCAGTTCTCTAAAATAACTTTAACAGCCTTGCCCTGGGAAGCCTCCACAACTGCTTTTATATCGTCACGCACCATATTATAATTCTTGTCCTTCATGGCGCCGATATTCATTACCATATCCACTTCATCTGCCCCAGCCTTCACTGCTTCGGAGGCTTCAAAGGCCTTTGCACTAGTCAGCATCGCTCCCAAAGGAAAGCCGACCACACAGCAGACAGCTACCCCGCTGCCTTTTAATTCCTGGGCAACAAGAGGCACCTGGCATGTATTCACGCACACGGATGCAAATCCATATTCTTTTGCTTCTGTACAATATCTTCTGATCGTTTCTGACGTTGCATCTGCCTTCAGCATCGTGTGATCCACCATTTTTGCAATATTCATTTTCTTCTCCTCTTTTCTTTCATGATCTATCATCCCCTGAGTATGTAACCGGTTACATACTCAGGGGAAAAATAAACTGCTTACCGCAGCCTATTTTATTAACTCTGACCCGCGAAGCACTACCTGATACGGAACAAAGATTTTTCTTCCGGAGCTTTTACTTTCCTTATGGGACAGCTTGTCAATGAGCATTGCCATTGCGTCATGTCCCTGCTTCTTTGCATCACGTTCGATGGTAGATAATCTGTAATCAATTATTTTAAGGGATTCAATCTGGTCAAAGCCCACCATTGATATGTCCCTGCCCATTTTAAGCTTGTGCTCTGTGAGATACTTAAGCACTCCCAGACTGGTCTGGTTATTGGAAGCAAAAATTGCAGTCGGAGGATCCGGAAGCTCCAGCAATTCTTTTGTCCGTTCATATGCCTTGATGATCTTGAAATCTCCGGATACAATATACTCTTCCTTAAGTTCAATCTCATAATCATTTAAGGCAGCTTTATATCCTTTTAACCGGTCCTTTCCCGGCATAGAAGTACTGGGACCTGTAATGATTGCAATTTTCCGGTGACCGGCATGGATCAGCGCTTCCACTCCCTTATAAGCAGCGGCGTCATTCTCTACAAAAACCCCATCTAAGCTGGAATTTTTAATATTACGGTCAACCAACACCACCGGAATTCCTTTATTTTCGAATTGTATCAGCTTATCCCTGGTCACCATATCCAGTTCCGAAACCGGGGTTATGATCAAACCGGAAAGCCTTTGGCCTTCTGCCACCTGTAAGTACTGATGCTCTCTTTCCTGCATTTCACCTGTGTCAAACAAAACAATGTTATACTGGTTATTGGCCGCCATCTCTCCCATTCCGCTTATAATGCTGGAAAAAAACTCATTGGCTATATCAGGAACAATAACCCCGATACTGGAAGAGTCGCGGATGCTTAAACTTCTTGCTATGGCATTGGGTACGAAATCCGCCTCTTCAATCGCTGCTAAAACTTTCTGCTTGGTTTCGTCCTTTACGTATCCGGACTGATTTATCACTCTGGACACGGTCGCAGAAGAAACGCCCACTTTTTTGGCAATATCCCGTATATTCATGTCATATCTCCTTTATGTAACCGGTTACATATGCATATTAACACATTGTCCGGCGAATGTAAAGCCTTTTTTATCATTTTTTACAATGGTATTGGAAACTTTTTGATGTAAGGAGAAAATAGTGCTGGATATGAAGGGAATACACAGGGGCCTTTGACGCACTTTCGTGTGATGGCAAAAGCCGCCACACCCACAGGTATGGCGGCTTTTCATTAAGACGTATATTTTACAAACTGAAGCTCTTCCATATTTTCTAAATACTTCAGCACTTCCTCCCGGCCTTTATGCTCTGTATTTTTCAGATTAATAACAGCCTTCTGAAATCCTTTCCTCTTCTTTCCAACCTGCACCTCACCAATTTCCAAACCAAAACCTGCAATTTCCCTGGAAATATCCGCCATGTTGGCATCCTCTGACATTTCCACATACAAGCTGAGCCACGCATCATCAAAAATCAGATAATACTCCAATTTTTTAAACTGTGTCATGATCAGAGATACTGCCAACGTAGCAATGATTCCGGCTATGTAAAATCCGATTCCAATGCTCAGACCGATGCATGCCGCTGTCCAAAGACCTGCCGCCGTGGTTAATCCTTTGATTTTTGTCTTTCCAAAAGTAATGATACTTCCGGCTCCAAGGAAACCAATGCCGCTGATTACCTGAGCTCCCAGCCTCGCCGGATCACCACTCTGAAAATGATCGTACATGTACTGTCCTGTCATCATAACCACAGCAGCTCCCATACAAACCAGCATATAGGTTCTCATTCCAGCCGGCTGGCGGGATCTTCCCCGCTCAATGCCAATCACTCCGCCGCAAATCATAGACATCAGAATGCGCACACTGATTGAAATTGAATTTATCCTTTCCAAATATTCTACAGCTTCAGCTACCGTCCTCATACTTCCTCCTCTATTACATGTTCTAAACCGGCTCTTTTTAAGTATTGCCCCCCTCCTTCCAATGTTATGACGAAAAGAATCCCAGCTTTATTTTAATTCTTTTATTGTTTTCCTCTGGATACGTCTCTGTTTGAACCGTCTGATTGCTGCCATTCCATTTCCTTGTCCAAAATATAAAGCGACCGAGGAAAGAATCATTAAAACAACCGTATATACAAAACCCATCGCTTTGGCATCAATAGCTGCAGACTCGTCGGAAGCTGCCTTAATAACAATGCCAAGGGGCTGGAATAATGGATGGTACAGAAATACGGATAGGTCGTAATCTGACAGCATACCATTAAAATTTAAAATAATGACGGACATGATTGCCGGGAAAATGACCGGCAGTATTACCTTTACCATGGTATAAAAGGTACTGGCGCCCATACATTTTGCAGCCTCCTCCAGATCATCGTCAATGCTAAAGAATGCCGCCTTTATCATCCGGTAAGAGAACGGAAGCTTGACTACCGTATAACCCACAAGCATTAGCACCAGGGTACCTACCATAACATAATGAAACAGAATTGCATGACGTTCTCCATATGTTATGGTCAGGCCAAGTGCAATTAAGGTAGACGGCAGCAGCCACGGAACCAGCATTCCCCATTCAAAGAATACATCATATTTGTGTTTAGCGGCCCGCACGAATCTGACGCAGATAACAGCAATTACTGCTGCTGCAACCGCTGCCAGCAGGGAATACACGATGCTTACCAGATACGGTTTAACGGCATCTGCACTTGTAAACAGCTTTTGGTAATTAGCTGCAGTAAACGAAGCCATGGTAATATTACCTGTCTTAATGGTAAGGGAATCGCAGAAGGAATACACAATCACCAAAATAATCGGAATGACATATATGACAAACATAACATAGGCAACAGCATGGGCAAGTAACCTGCACACAGGATTGTTGATTTTCTGTTTGCGCAGTTTCGCCTTTGTTTTGGATACTGAGATGTAATTGCCGCCTTTTTCAATTTTGCTGAATACTGCCAATAAAAGCATGGTTGCAAGTCCCAGCAGGATTGCCAGGAACGCTGCCACCTCTCTGGAATAACTGGACTTTGCAAATGTAATGATCATGGGATTAATGGTCTGAAAAGCATCTCCCCCAACAATTAACGGTGCTGACATGGCTCCCAGCCCTGTAAGGAACGTAAGAATTGTGATGGCAAAAAAGGTGGGTTTTAATACAGGCATGACAATTTTAAAGAAAATTCTGCTGCCGGAAGCCCCCATATTTTTTGCAGCTTCGATGGTATGATAATCCAGTCCGTGAATGGCATTTTTTAAAAACATCATGTGATTCTGGGTACAGGAGAACGTCATAACAAATACAACTGCCCCATATCCTACAAACCAGTTTGGATTCATGCCCGGAACGATCATCAGTAATACTTTTGTCAGCAATCCATTAGCCCCATAAACGTATTTGTAGCCGGATACAAGGACCACTCCTCCGTAGATCAAAGAACTCATGTAAGCAAGTTTTAATACCTTGGCCCCCTTAATATCCCAGTATTCTGTCAAAAGGACACTTAACGTTCCCACTATATTCACGGTGACAACAAGAGTAAATGCCAGAATAAAACTGTTTACAAGACTTTTCATGGCTCTGGCTGAGCTAAATACCTTACTGAATACTTCAGTGGAAAACTGGCCGTTTTTATAAAACATACCGATCATCAGGTTCACGTTAGGATATATGACAAATGCAGCAATCGCCCATATTATAACAATTTTTAAGATCAAGGTCTGTATACTGAAAGACTGCTTTCTGATTATATGCTTCATACAAACACCCTCCTTTTAAAATTGCATGATGTTTTTCGGCTCAATGTATAAATCCAATGTCTGACCAGGTTCTAAAAATGGCATTCCGTCATTGATATGGATGACACGAAGCATACAGCCCATAACATCTACAGAGTATTTGGTCATAACTCCGTTATAATCATAATCTTTTATCATTCCGCTCAGCTTCCCATAGCCTGAGTTTTCTTCTAAGCTGATTCTCTCCAGGCGGATATAGGCACTTTTATTTTCATCCAGCCTGCAATTTGTCTGCCTCTTTAGTTCATTGATCACCACTGGATTCAAACGGTTGATTTCACCGATAAAATCACAGACAAATTCGGATTTGGAATGGTTATAGATATCATATGGTTTACCTACCTGCTCTACGAATCCGTTGTTAAATACGGCGATCCGGTCAGATAAGGTAAGCGCTTCCTCCTGATCATGGGTGACATACAACGTGGTAATCCCCAGGTTTTTTTGCAGCTTTTTAAGCTCGCTTCGAAGTCCCACCCTTAATTTTGCATCCAGATTAGAGAGGGGCTCATCAAGACACAGAATCTTCGGCTCTAAGACAATGGCTCTTGCAAGTGCCACCCTTTGCTGCTGCCCGCCGGATAATTCCGACACATTTCTCACCAGATGTTCGTCCTTTACCTCAATTACTTTCGCGACCTCTTTTACCTTCCGATCAATCTCTGCCGCTGAAAGCTTCTTGACCTTCAAACCAAATGCCAGGTTCTCATATACCGTCATAGTGGGAAACAGGGCATAGCTCTGGAACACCATGCCGATTTTCCTCTCCTCCACCGGTGTATGAGTAACCTCCTTCCCATCAATCACGATCTGACCGGCACTTGGCTCGATAAACCCCACCAAAGACCTTAAGGTAGTCGTCTTGCCGCACCCTGAGGGGCCAAGAAATGTAAAAAACTCCCCATCCTGGATTGTTAAATTCAAATCTTTAATTGCCGTAAAATCCCCGTATTTTATTTCTATATTTTTAAATTCAATCATCCTGTTTCTCCTTGCAAAAAGGCGGTATCATTTATTCTCATAAACCATACCGCCCTCCATCACCTACTGTAAGAATTCAAGTTCACATTTCTCGACCCACTGGTCAATGTTCTCAGCTACAAAGCCCCAATCCATATCCTGGGGATGAACCAGATCAATAAATTCTTTAATATCTGCCGGAGCCTCCTCCAGTGCCTTTGGCTGGCACGGAATGGTACCAAACTGCTTCATCCAGGCTGTTTGTGTCTCTGCAGAACCAAACCAGTCTGCAAAATCAACCGTAAGGTCTTTCTTCCGGGAGCCTTTGATCATCGCAATCTGCTCTGTGACATACGGAACACCCGCTTCCGGGACCATGATCTGGAATTTGTAATTTCTCTCTGTCTGATTCTGGAGCACACCGCTGCCCCATATCTCTGTAATCGGGATAGAACCAGAAATTACATTTCCAACGTAATCTTCGCCCTGCTGCTCCATATGTCCATTCTGAATCCAGTTCTTTACAAACTCCCAGCCTTTATCAGAAATGCCATATTCCCCACTGTCATCTCTGAAACGAATCAGCAAACTGGCCAGAATTGTCTTACCCGTGCCGCCGCCAAAATTTAAGATATTGTACTTATCCTTCCACTCCGGATTCACCAGGTCTGTATAATCTTTTGGCGGATTTTGTAAATCAGCACTCATGATATTCACCAATGGCTGAATGACGATCGGATAGTAATATCCGTCTTTATCTCCCAGGGACATATCCACATCTCCAACCCAGGAAGGTTCCCATTGATCAAGCACATTCTCCTTTTTCAGTTTCTCATATTCAATGGAATTCAATCCAAATACCATGTCTGCCTGGGGATTATTCTTTTCTGCAATAATTCTGTTAGCTAAATCACCGCCCTGAATCTGCACAACTTCGATGTTATAGCCTGCCGCAGCAGCCTGTTCCTTTAACCACGCATCCCTGCCATTTGAACCTGAGTTGGTATAGACGATCAGCTTCTGGCTTTTATCCACCTCACCGCTTGTTGTCTGAGCAGTCCCATCGGCCGTTGTTTCTTTGCCGCCTGACCCGCAGGCAGCCAGCGACAATGCCATAGCTGCAGATAATCCAAGTACTGCAAACTTCTTTAAATTTTTCATGACTTTTCTCCTATTTTTCCTTAAATTTATTTAATATGTATCCTTTTAACAACGCCGGCCAATCAGTCTGGATAATTTCAAATCCCAGATCCATTAACTTTCCCCATGTTTCCTCATAACCGATCTTAATGGCATTATTATCATCCAAAAGCCCTGAAAGAATCGTATCATCATCCAGTGTAATGGCATTCACCCATGGTGCAATTCCTGCCTCCTTTAATTGCCCCATAAACTCCGGATTTAAAAATTCACTTTCTAAATCTGTAAAAATCAATTCCGC
Organism: Lacrimispora indolis DSM 755; assembly: GCF_000526995.1. Classification (NCBI taxonomy): domain Bacteria; kingdom Bacillati; phylum Bacillota; class Clostridia; order Lachnospirales; family Lachnospiraceae; genus Lacrimispora; species Lacrimispora indolis. Next base: position 5,209,287 of record NZ_AZUI01000001.1, read on the forward strand.
TGCTGCAACATTGATATTATATTTCTTTAAAATATCCCATTCTTCCGGATGTTTCATGATGGGCATATACATGATCTCTGTGCCGCTTTCCTCAAGTTCCCTCAGGAGATCTTCCTCCACTCCTGATTTTAAAAGGATTTGATCCTTCATATCCATTCGATCCAGAAGTGCTATGATTTCCTTCCAGTAAAACCATGATCTGTCAATATTGATCAGACATTTCCCCCGGAAACATTCCAGAACCTCTTCCAGATACTCCAGCTTCTGCCTGCATACATGCCTAACGGAATTCAAAGTATAAAGCTGATCCACCTCCTTTGAAGTCATCGTTCTGATATCCCGGTCAACCCCAAGTTCCAACGGTTCTTCCCCATTATGAAACGCATAAAACACTCCGTCAGATGTCATGGAAACATCCACCTCGATCATATCTGCTCCATGAAGCAATGCATTCTTATATGACATGCATGTATTCTGGACCACATTTCCCCCGCAGGTTCCACGATGCGCCGCAATTAAAATCTTATTTCTCCCGATAAGATTTTTAATTGGTTGATTCTTTGTGTACATGATCCTTACCTCCTTGGTTCTTTATCTATTTTATACACCATTAATTGGAACGTGTCAATATCATTTTCTGATTTAATTGTTTATTTTACATGATTTTATCAAGAATTTTACATTTTTTTGTGCACATTATGATGTGCCACTCGCATTTTCACATGTTTTTTCTTCATTTTTATTGACACGTTCAATTATTATTCACAACTTTCTTCTCCAATTAACACAACAAAAAGGTGCTGCAGCAGAGTTTAACCGGCAATCGGTTACTGAAACTCCTGCTGCAACACCTTTTCTGAATTTTATATTATTTAAGAACGTTTGGTACAGGGTTAAAAGTTTTGCTGCATTCTGCCTGTGCTTTTTCCAGGGCAATATCTGCTTCCTCAATGCCCGAAGCAATAGAACGGACCGCTTTTCCCAGAATATCTTCAAACAGGAATTCATTAAAAACATGGTTTTTGTCGTGATGGGATATTCTCCAGCCAGGTTCAAAGGATTTCTCCATATCCTCCAGCCAGGGATAAAGCTCCAGTATGTCCATATTCCTGCTGATTTCATGATTACATACATAACCGCCAAGATAGGTAATGGTTTCGGCAATGTCTTTTCGGTACAGCCACTTTAAGAACATCATGCACTCTTCATACTTATTACTGAATTTAGAAACACCGACAGAACCGCCTCCTGACAGAGGCTGTCCGCCAGGGACCGTCCCATAGGCAATTCTTCCCACTACCTTGGAATCCAAATTGTGAATCATCTCAGAAGCATAATTGGAAAATACAATGTGCATGGCAGTGCTTCCTTCTGAAAATTGCCGCGTTGGTTCCTGCCACCACTGGTAAATGTCATTGCTGGTATAGCGGCAGGTGTCCAGGTAATTTAATATCGCCTGCTTCATTTCAGGAATCATGATATTCACATGCCCGTCTGCATCAAAGATATCCTTCTTAAATTCCCTAAACCTTGGCAGGAAATCACAGGCAGCAAGAAACGTCCGACCATAAGTAGCTGACGCTCCATATCTGGTTCTGGAAGCCGGATTTTCCTTTTTCGTAAAAAATCTTGCCACTTCATTATACTCTTTAAAGGTCTTGGGAATCTCCAGACGCCTTTTATACGTTTCAAAAAACTCCCGTTTAATCAGCTCATCCTCAAACAAATCTTTCCGGTAAAACAACATCTGCACACAGGCGTCCAGCGGAAACGCATACCGAATACCATTTACTATGGAATAATTATCAGATAATGTAGGCAAAATCTGCTCTCTCAGCCATCTTACCACCGGTCTGGCATCATCCAAAGGACGGTATATCTTATCTCCCAATTCTGTCATCCACGCCATATCAATCCGAATCAAATCGTAAGGATTGCTCTGACTGCATGCACGGGACATCTTATAATGTTCATCATAAGAAACCTCTATCATATTTACTTTAATTCCAGTTTCCTTGGTAAAGGAAGGAAGAAGCATCTTAATGGCTTTACTGGTGGGATTCTGGATAGTCAGAAAACAGAGGGAACTGTCCTTACTGCAAAAAGGAGCCTCCTGATAAAACCCGTCATTTTCCACAAGAACCTGTTCCATCCGGCTCTTCCCTTGCTCCTTTGCCTTTTCAGGCTGACTTAATTCCCGTTCTTCTTCGCTGATTCCAACAATTCGTTTCGCAATAATCCTTCCCAGCAGCTTATAATTCAACTCATATTTGCACACTTCAGGATCAATGCCAATGCTTTTACTTGTGAGAGCATAAATAACCGGCATCTTTTTATCCGGATTATATTGGTGGGCTGCCTTTACATAATCCGCATCTTCCCGGCTCATTGCAATGACCGCATCAAATTCCTCCTGGGAGTTTAAAATGTCAAACGCCTTATTAAACCATTTGCTGTCATCACTTGGAAATATTTTATAATAGCAGTTGTTATCCTCAAATACATCCACCGCTCCGTTTATAAAACTCTTGCTGTTGGAATAAATACTGTTTTCACAGAATAATGCCACATTTCTATGACCGTCTGCAATGCACCTCATGGCAATATCTTGTCCTGCCTTATCAAATGCAAACGAAACGTAAACAGCACCTTCCGGCATTCCCTTTACCTTCCGTTCCACAAAGAAAAAATTTGCTTCTGACGTATACAGCCCCCGGTTCTTTAACAGGGAACTGACCACCACCACAGCCATGGGATTTAAAGAAAGAGCCTTTTTTACTGCCCGTTCCTCACCGCATTCCAGATTATTGGTACAAATTAATTCTATGCTGAAATCATGATCCCGTAAATACTGTTCTAAACCAAAATATAAGTCATTATAGCACTTCAAAGTGATTTTAGGTACAATGATGCAGACTCTGCGCGCCATACCGGCACGCAGCTGCTGTGCCTGGACGTTCATCTTATACCCCATCTCATTGGCTATCCGTTCCACTAATTGAATTTTTTCAGCACTAACGTTTCCTCTCTTGTTCAGCACATTGGAAACGGTGCCATGGGAGACACCGGCTTTTGCAGCTATATCCTTGATCGTAGGCATTGACTTATCCTCACTTTGATTCGTTCAAATTTATATTTGTTTTATTATAGCATGAACACATAGAGTTTTCTATCTATTTGTTCTATAAATATTTTACCTCGATTTGAGAAGAATCAAGGATATTATCTGCCTCGACTTTTTCAGTCGTTTTCCCTTCTATCCTAAGTGGCTGCTGCACATCCACAAAACACAAATCCGACATAACAACCTGACCCGCATCACAAAGCTCAATCCCCTGGCGGCAAGCTTCGAACCTGCAACCTGAAATGATGATATTGCGGTTGTACGGACCGGAAAAGCCTTGGGATTTCACAGCAATTCCGCCCATGCCGTAAGAGCCATACCGGGGCTTGAACCCGCAGTTGATAAAGCTGCAATCCTGGATCGTTATATTCTCTCCGTGCCCGCCTTCGCAGTGTGTGCTGAATTCAGCACCGATCAAAATCCCGGCATTCATAAGGTTTTCATAGCGGCAGCCCCGAATAGTTACATTTCTGCATCGAAGCAGATGGCCCGCACCGGCAATATTTTTAAACACGCTGTCCCTGCACTCATAGGAATCAGGTTCCCAGCACAGTGCATGCACCAGGGAACCTGCCGCCGCAGAATCAGGCAGATCCTCCTTTACCACCAGACGATATCTTGTTATCTGGTTGACCGTCCCCGCTACAGCGGCACCGGCAGTCTTTTCCTCCGGCTGTACGCTGCGCTCCTTAAAACCGCCGGCAAACTCCCAGCTTTCAAGCTGGAACTCAGACATGGAGATGCCGTCATAGATCCCTATGGCAGAAGGCAAACGCAGCGGAACAGGTGCATATTTGCAGGTACAGATGAGTTCTCGCCTGCCAATCCGCCTTTCCACAATAAGAAAATTACTGTGCACGTTCTGACCGTCCATCCGTACGCCTTCCACATGACACCGGTCCAGCAATATCGCTCCGCCGCAGCGGTAGATCTTCCAGCCATCCCTGGGTCCGGTAAAAAACTGGTCGCCGGCCGGTTTTATAACCAGACGCCTGGCCGTTATATTCCGGCAGTTCTCCGTCAGAATGGCAAACCCGTTTGTATTGTAAATACGCATATTGGACAGGCTCAAACCGTCGCAGCCGCCGAAAAAAAGCTGGAAATCCGTGCGCCCTGACTGATGCCAGGATAATCCCTCCCCAACCTTTACCTTTCCCGCGATCTTTGCGTCCGGAAGGCACATGGTTCTTTCCCCTGTTTTGATAAACCGACGGTCATAACCAAATCCATAGGTAAGACTCTCCCCCATCAGACGGCATTCCTTCCTATTCCCCCGGTCATTGCCCCCGGTATCAAAACGGTTCATACAGTATGGGACCATTCCATCCTCACAGGGCAGATCCGGGAAAACCTCCACCTCCACCTCATCTTTTGAGACCCGCTTCACCACACCGGCACTGGCCGTTTCCGGAATTCTGGTCACGGCAATGTTCTCAAGCTTCAGGCTGCTGCAGCTTTCTGCCCATAAAATAGCCGGCATCAGTATCTGGGGATCCTGCTCATGCAGTCCTGCCAAAACAGTTGCCGGTTCTCCAGCCTTTGTGCATGTTCCTCTGATTGTCAGCCCCTGAATTCCTGAAAGAAAAAGAAAACAGTCTTTCTCCCGGATGTCTCCGCAGCCATCGTCATGGGCAATGGAATTGGTCTCAATCGTCTCATACTCGTCGAGTATATAAGTTCCCCTTCCCAGGCAGACACATAAGCAGCCTGTTTTCACAGCACATCTGACAGCCTCTCTTAACCCCCGGACGGCATGCCGCTTATCCGCAATAAAGTCATCCGCCCGGACACAATCCTGTTTCATAACAGAATCCTCCTGATCTCATTGCTCATTACCGCCGCTATTCTCACATATCCCTCGTGATTGGGGTGAACCCGGTCCTCCAGATACAACTCCGCGTTATTGCGGTGAATTCCGCAAAGCCGGCGCATATCTATCAGTAAAAATCCCAGTTTTTTGCTGGAACGCTCCAGCTCCTCATAATAGTCCAGCATCATGTATCCTTTTTTATTGGGAAGATCATACGCCTCCCCTTCCTGCGTCACACCGTCCGGCCGCTGAAAACGGTATATGGGGGTTACCCAGGCCAGCAGAGCCGCCGGTGCTGCGGCTCGCAGCTTATCAGATGCAATCCGGACAGCTGCAGAAAATTCCTCCAGGGAACTCCCCCAATACCAGTCATTGCTTCCATGCCAGACCAAAAACAGTTCTGCGTCTTTTGGAATCGGATGTTGTTCCAGGACTTCCAGCATGTTCCCTGGTGTGGCTTTTGTCAAACCGCTGGAACCAACCGAAAAATTGCAGATCTCTGCCACACAGAGAGCTTCCTTAATCAACGCCTCATAGCCGCCCTGGCCGTGGTTAACCGTTGAAATACTGTCGCCGTATATTACCAGCTTTTTCATTATACATCTCCTTTTCTCCGGTCCGTGCCCGGCAGCCGGCCAGGAACTTCAGCAGCACCTCTTTGTATAGGTTTTGCCGGACACATGGTTTTCCCTCTGCCTAAGGGTGTTTACTTCCCGTCAAGCGGATATTCGCAATCCGCGCCCCTGCTTGATTCGGTTAAAATGTCAGCTTCATATCTCCCTGCACGGAGATGGAATGCTGTGCCCCCTGGTAAATTAAGTTCAGTTTAAAGCAGTCCTCCGTGTGAATGGTCACATCAAGAGACCCTCCCATGTCCTTTGCCTCAAAGTCCGCCGTCTTTCCTGCAAACCAGTACTTCTTACAGCCCAGCATACCGCCCTTAATAAGATTCCCTGAAATCTCCCAGCGGACCGTCGGCTCGCCTTCTTTGCGCTCCAGTGACAGACCCACGGCATACTGGATCAGGCAGAGAATCGGACCCAGACCAGACCAGCCGACAAACTCATTTTTGTCAGAATCACCGCTGGAAATCTCATCAGCCGGATAATTTTCCCAGATCGTTCCTGTCTGCTCATATACCTTGGAAATAACATCCAGGTGATTGACGGCAATATCTCTGGCCAGTTTATGAAAACCATGATTCTCCAGGCCGCGGAGCACCAGGGCGTTGGTCGGCGCCCATACGGAACCTCGCCAATAGCCGCCCCGTGGGTCATATCCCTCTTCATCGGCAGCCAGCACCGGAATCCGGTGGGGGCGGTTAAATGCTTCTTTATCCTCCAGCCATTCAATCAGGCGTTTCCCCTGCTTCTCATCGGCAACACCTGACACCAAGGGAAAAAATCCGGCGATCGTCTTGATTCTGGTCTGGCGCTCACCAAAGGTAATGTCATAATAAAAGCCCTCATGCTCATTCCACATATAACGGTTGATTTTTTCAATCAGGATGGCTTTGTCTCTGACAAGTTCTTCGCGCCGTTTCTCATAATCCGGCACATCATAGCCGTATTTTACCAGCTCATCCATTATGTCAGTCAGGTTGCCGGCAAACATCACCATCTCCGAGCTGGTATCCACTGCCAGGCCCAGATGCTTATTCCTCGTTGAATTGTCCATGCTGGCCCAATCGGTCACGTACAGACCATTTTGATGGCGGAGATGGTATTTCAGTGCTTCATAATAACGGTACAGTGGTTCCAGCACCATGCGGAGACGTTTCACGTCTTTGGTATGGCAATAGCTCTCCCATTCCGCAAAAGCCAGCAGCGGATGATTTAAATTATCCAGAGTCAGATAAGGCTTCTTTTCGATAATACGCCCCATATTCGGTTTATACATATCCTCATAGGCCAGCGTCCCCAGTTCTTTGAGCATACGAAAACCATAATGGTTGTGAAAATAAGAGTACAGCGGGCTGTCGAAGGCATTGACCCACAGCAGAAAATCCTTGCCGGTATCCCGTACCATCTCCCTGGGGATCTCTCCGTCATCAAACTGCTTGCAATAAAAATTGTCCAGGGAACAGATTCCCGGCACAAAAGGGTGGAGCAGATTGCAGAACAGTGTCATGAAGACGGTGTCCCATAAAAAAATATCATTATTAAAAGCCGCATCCACAAAATTGCTCACAAAACCACTGCCCTCAGCAGGCTGATGAATATTGGTATACAGGATACGAACCGCATAATGATAGCAATCCACCCACTCCTGATGATTCGTTACAATTGGTGCCGGAAGTAAGTCTTTTACTTCGTCGTATTTCAGATAGGGAACTCCGTCATATTCTTTTTTCTCAAAATACATTCCCCTGTCAAGAGAATCTAAAAAACTGTAATCTCTGTCCATAACTGCACTCTCCTTATTTATGCCGTTCAGCCGTTTATTTTGAACCACAGATATTCATATGGTTCCAATGAAACATTCTGTTTCATGATTTTACCGGAAAGCAGATCGGTTCCGTCCAGTCCGGTTTTTACTTCCACCTGATCCCCGGATACGTTGACAATCGCCAATATCTGGTTCCCCGCTGCTCCTCTCACCACGGCAAAGACCTTGTCATGCAGCCGGCGGACCTGCTGTAAATTGTTCGGCGCAAAGGCCTCCTCCTGTTTTCTTACAGCCAGCATCTTCCGGTAACCGGAAAGCACTCTGCTTCTTATGGAATCCGGGTGGGAAAGTTCTTCCCTCAGCCGGTCTGCATCCAGCTTTTCACGATTGATACGCCGTTTGATGCCCGACTCCTGATAATCTTTATAACAGTTCCTGGAACCTAAAAGACTGTGGTAATAGATCGCCGGCATCCCCATCAAAGACAGCAGGATGCACTGGGAGCCCAGGAATTTCCGGACCATCAGAACGGGATCCGTCTCATTTCCGGCAACCGCATCTAAGTAATTGATATTCAATTCATAGGGGACCTGGCTTCCGTCGGACAGCGATCGGTATCCCACTTCACCTCCCCGGGCCAGCACCTGCTCAACCATGAACCGGCGTTCTCTCTCACTGAGGATATCCTCCACCGGCCGCATCCCGATGCCGTCATGGGAGGCCAGGAAATTAAAGTATGTCGTTGCTTCGGTAGTCGGTTCCAGACCGGCCGCCCAGTCCGACAGATAGACGGCTGTTCCGCTTAAGTAAGAATAGAGCGTCAGAGGCGGCAGCGGAAACTGATAGACCAGACCGGCTTCATCGTAGCCGTTGCCAAAATAACTGATGTTTTCTCTATGTGGTACATTCGTCTCCGTAATGATAGTACAGCCGCTGACACAAGCCTCCAGCACGCACCTCATGAGTTTTATCAGCTCATGGGTCTGGGGCAGATGCATACAGGTTGTCCCCAGCTCCTTCCACGCAAATCCGATGGCATCGAAGCGGATAAACCTGGCTCCCTTTGCCGCATAAAGCAGGAGAATGTCCAGAACTTCCAACACCACCTCAGGATCCTTATAATTCAAATCCAGCTGATCCTCGCTGAAGGTGGTCCAGAGATATCTTTTGCCCGAACCGGTCTCGAATTCTGTCAGGAGCGGCAGTGCCCGCGGCCGGATGACCGAGCTGTAATCCCCTGCCGGATCCGCCTCAATAAAGAAATTTCTGTATTTAGGGTTACCCGCCGCATATTCTTTAAAATACTTACTGGACTTTGACACATGATTGATGACCGCGTCGTACATCATGTCATAGGATTCACGAAGCTTTTCGATATGAGACCAGTCTCCCAGTTCCCGGTTGATCTCCCTGAAATCCACAACAGAAAAGCCGTCATCTGAAGTATAGGGAAACATCGGCAGTAAATGAACTGCAGAAACCGTACGGGCAAGCTCTTCCTTCAGAAATGCCCGCAGAGTGGCCAGAGGTGCTTCCCCCTTCCGCTTAATCCCGTCGCCGTATGTAATCAACATGATATCGCCTTTGTCTACCCAGGGATATGACTCCTTGATCTTCGGTTTCCAGGTTTCTATCAATCCATGGATCCGTTCTGCCAGTTCCTCGTGGCAATCCGGATATAAATGTTGTAAATGTTCTTTTATGCTGTCCATATTTTATCTCCAAATCTAATTATCTGATGCGCAGTGTTGTCTGACAGTCAAAGAACATGACCCGTTCTTCTTTCACCTGCAGCGCCACCTTTGTCTTAGGTGCCATCTCCATATAGGCCGTGGTATGAATTTTCACTTCATTGCCGCCTATCTTTGTAATCAAAATGGCATGGGATCCCTGCGGCTCCACAAAATCTATCGTGGCATCACACATATATCCCGGTGTTTTTTCCAGTGAAAACGATAAATCGATATATTCCGGCCTGACACCCATATGAACTTCTTTTCCGGCGTAGGGTAAAAGCGCCTGTACAAGAGCGTCCGGCACCTGATAGCAGATATGTTCATTTGCCGCCACCAGCCCGTCTTCTGCTTTCTGTATCTTTGTCTTAAAAAAGTTGGTCGGCGGGGTTCCGATAAACTCTGCCACGAATTTTGTGGCACTGTTTTGATAAACCTCCATCGGGGTTCCGATCTGCTCGATGTTACCTTTGTACATAACCACAATCCGGTCAGCAAGGCTCATCGCCTCAGACTGATCGTGGGTCACGAAAATACTGGTGGAGTTCTGCTGGAGGTGAATGTTTTTCAGCTCTGTTCTCATGGATACCCGGAGCTTTGCGTCCAGGTTAGAGAGAGGTTCATCCATCAGGAAAATCTTCGGCTTCACAACAATCGCCCTGGATACGGCCACCCGCTGTCTCTGTCCGCCGGACATCTGTGCCGGATAGCGATCCAGTAAGCCCTCAATATCGGTTGCCCTGGCCGCCGTGGTCACCCGCTCTTTGATTTCCTCTTTCGGCACCTTCTGAAGCTTTAAGGGATAGGCAATATTGTCAAACACTGTCATATGGGGCCAGATGGCGTAGCTCTGGAAAATCATTGAAACGCCCCGGTCCTTCGGCTTCTTTCCAACAATGCTCTCCCCATCAATCAGTATTTCGCCGCCGCTGATATCTTCAAGCCCTGAGATCATCCGGATTGTAGTGGTCTTGCCGCAGCCTGACGGGCCCAGAAAGACAATAAACTCGCCCTTCTCGATCAGCAAATTCATGTTGTTGACAATCAGAGGACCATCTTTTGTATATCTCTTCTGTAAATTTTTAATCTCCAAATAGCTCATATAGCTTCCTCCTATAATTCGACTCCGCCCCACATCTGTCCGATGTATCTTCTGATAATAAAGGTAAATACCAGTGCAGGAAGAATCAGCACGATACTTCCAGCTGCCGCATACTGGATGCCGCTTGACGTTGTGCCGATTGCCTTGTAGACAACCAGGGACAGCGTCTGATTTTTATTGGTCAGAATCAATGCCGAGATGGTATCATTCCAGGCAGTCAAAAATGAATACATGGAACTGGCAGCCAGTGCCGGAAATGCCAGGGGCAGGGTGATCCTGACAAAGGTCTGTACACTGCCCGCCCCAAAGATCATCGACGCCTCCTCCAGCTCTTTGCTGATGCCGATAAAAATGCTGTTGGTAATCCAGGCCGTCAGTGCAATATTGGGAACCGAATACAACAGCGCCAGGCCGATCCTCGTATCAAAGAGCCCGAATCTGATCAGCAGCATGGCCATTGGGATGCTGATCCCAACCACCGGAAACATTCTCACAATGAGGAGTGAAACATTGATCTGCTCCTTGAATTTAAACTGGAACCGGGCCATGGCAAACCCTGCCAGGCTTCCGACTCCAAGGGAAATCAGAATCGTATAAAGGGAAACTATCATGCTGTTTTTAAGCGCTGAAGCAGCATTGGGCACAATGCTGAAAAAGGTTTTAAAATTGTAAAACAAATCTTTTTTATAGGTAAATTCCATGGGCCCATCCGTCAGGGTCTGACTGAAATCCTCCATAAGCTGCTCGCCGGGAACAGTCACCGCGTACTGTCTGGTGAAATGAGACTCCAGCTTGGACGGTCTTTTCGTGGTGATAATCGATTCATAACCTTCCCCACTGTCATAGAAGATCTCAAACTCTTCTTTCGGGTTTGCCTCCACTTTGACTGTGACCTTAAACTTCGGAAGCAGCCCTTTGGGAAACTCCGTCATTTCCGCAGCGTTGGAGAATGCAACCGTTGTGAAAGCCAGAAGCGGAATTGCCACCAGCAGAAACATGGTTGCCAAGATGATTGCCATAACGGTTTTCTGTACAATATTCAGTTTATCCATTATTTCGCCGCCTCCTTCTTTCCGCCCCTGGAAACCTTAAGATAGACCACGGTTGCACACAGGACGATAATGGTTGTCAGGAAGGACAGGGTAAAGGCAAGCTTTTGGCTTGTGCTGACCCCAGGTACCGCCTCCACATAAAAAGCAACACGCTCCACCAAAAACGGCACTTTGCTGTAACCCAGAACCATCACAGCAATAGCCCAGACCTGGATAGCTGCAATCAGCCTCATAATAATGGATGTTGTGATCGAAGGTTTTAAAATCGGGATAACAATATCCTTAAAAATCTGCCATTTGTTGGCGCCGAACAGATAGGCTGCCTCTTTCAGCTCCCGCTGCATTCCCTGCAGGCCGGCAATCAGGATGATCATGACGGACGGTGTAACTGTCCAGGTATCGATGAGAATGATTAAAAAAACTGCGGACAGTCCTTCTGCACCCATAAATACAATCGGCTTCTCTATCAGATGCAGCCCCATTAAAACCGTGTTGATCCAGCCGTCCCTCACAAGTCCGGTCTTCCAGAGAATCGCCACCGCCGTAGGTGTGATGGCCATTGGAATCATGGAAACGAACATCAGGATCTTGGCACCTTTAAACTTTCTCGACAGCAGCACTGCCAGAAGAAGGGCCAGAAAATATTGAAGGATCACGGATACCGCTGCAAATGCGGCAGTGTTAAAAATTGCAGCGCTGATCAAATCAGACTCTGCCATCAGCTTAAAATTGCCCAGAAGTGTAAAGTTGCCGTCAAAATCGGTAAACACTTCTTTTATACCGGAAAGTACCGGCAGCAGCCAGAATACTGCATAAAAAAGGAAGGCCGGCAACAGGAGAAAGTAGGGAATACTTTTTTTGCTGAGCATGGGTTTTTCCAAAATCTGTTTGCTGACATTTTCGTTCAAATAAATCCCCCGTTTCTATATATAAGTCTGCAGTGCAAAGTACGTCTCCCGCGGAGCGTCTTAAATTTACAGAAAGCAATTCCGGTAAATTTAAAGCCTGGAAGTATGCAGCGGCGCCTGGTCCGCATTGCATCCTTCCAGGCTTTTACACGATTAGTTCATCAGTTCTTTAATGCCTCCATCTTGCTCTGAACATCTGCAAGGAAATCCTCCCCGGGAACTGCCTTGTTCTTTAAAACGCTGTTAAACACATCTCCATAAAGCAGCTTCACTGCGTTCCAATCGGAATACTCAGATGCCGGCACACCGGTAACAATCGTTGTTTTCAACATTTCGATACCAGCTCTCATGACAACGTCATCTGAGCCCAGAATATCACCCACCTCTTCAATTGGGCTTAAAGAACCGCCGTAGTTGGAACAGAAATCATAGTTTACTTCCGGATCAGCGATATAGTTGATAAACTTCTCAGCCAGTTCCTGGTTCGGAGCCCCCTGGGCAATCCCATAGCACCATGCACCGGAAGTCGAGCCTGCGCCCTTGCTGCCTTTGGGAGCCGCACCAATTACGTAGTTGTTGGGAGCCGCATTGTAGCTTGCGCCCACCGGAGCCATATGAGCAAATGTCAGCCATACGTCGCCGCTGTTCAACGGGTCAGTGGGAGCCGTATACTGATCCTGCTCCGCATAGAAGCCGTTACCTGCAGCGATTGATGCAATGATGCCGAGAGCGTCCTTAAAACCATCAGATGTGAATTCCGGGAATCCGCCGCCATAAGCCAGGCTCATGCCGCCCATGGGGTAAAGCAGCTGGGAACCGGTTAAGTTGGCCGGCATCATGGTTTTGCCTTCCCCTTCGCCTGCCGCGATTGCCACTGCCCATTCAGCATACTGTTCCCAGGTAATACCGGAAACAACATCTTCCTCGGTCAGTCCTTCCGGTAAATAATCCAGGGCCTTTTTGTTTGCGCAGGTAACGTATACGTCAAAACTCATGGGGACAAAGTAACGTATTCCATCCTTATTTGTAGAATTATCAAACATCTGTGTATAAGTAGAGCCGGTGCTGTTGACCAGATCCGTGATATTCTGCATCCAGCCGCCGTTGACATAGGGTGCCATATTGGCTGTGTCCGCATAAATAATATCAGTGATGTAGTTCTTTCCTTCCTGCTCCGATTGAACCTTCTTGATCGCATCGGCCTGTGCTACAAAATCAACTTCTACTTTACAATTATTTTCTTCCTCAAATTTTTTAAAGAATGAATCCATCAGATACTGTTTTTCATGGATTTCCGGTGTGCCGCTGTATGTAACCTTTAAAACATCCCCGCCTGAGGCCTTTTCCCCACCGGCACTGGTACTTTCCCCTGCCGGAGCCACAGTCTCTTCAGCCTTTGTTTCAACAGCTTTCGTCTCAGCCGGTTTTGATGAACACCCCGCCGCACCTGCTGCGGTCACCATCAAAAGCCCCAGTACTGTCAGTTTCTTTGATAAACTTTTTTTCATGATTCCCTCTCCTTGTATTATATAGTCATAGCTTTTCTTTACCTTTTCTTAGGTATGAGCTATGCTGTTTTAGATACTGTGGATTAGTTCATTTCTCCTACCACTTGATGGTTTAGTAAAGGCTCTAACCACAGTCTCTTTGTTCACTTGTTAATCAGTTAGATACCGCATGACGGTTTATTTAGAACAAGGTTACAATCGCAGAGAGCCACCGTGGTCTAAAACAGTATCAAATTCATTTAATAGGAGTTTCGCTATGATATACGCAGGGATTGATGTTTCCAAGGATAAGCATGATTGTTTTATCACCAACTCAGATGGGAAGATTCTCTTTAAATCCTTTACCATTCCCAACAACCGGGAAGGTTTTGAGGTCCTCTATCAGAAGATCACTTCCACTACAGATGATTTAACCAATGTAAAAGTAGGCCTTGAAGCCACTGGACACTACAGTTATAACATCTTGGGCTTTCTTCTTGATAAAGGTCTGACCACCTTTGTTATCAATCCGTTACATACCAGTCTTTTCAGAAAAAGTCTAAGCCTTAGAAAGACGAAAACGGATAAAGTTGATTCCCATACGATTGCTACAATGCTTATGTCTGATGTGAACTTAAAGTCCTACTCAGACATATCTTACCACAACGAGGAATTAAAGTCACTAACCCGTTACCGTTTTGATAAAGTCAGGGAGCGCGCCAAGCTTAAAACTTCTGTTTCCCGTCTGGTTACGATTCTTTTTCCTGAACTGGAAAAGCTGGTTCCCACTCTTCATATGCCTTCCATTTCCGCTTTACTAAGCGAATTCCCCGGTGCTTTTCAGATTGCTTCTGCTCATCTTACCAGACTGACCAATCTGCTTTACGAAACCTCTAAGGGTCGTTACGGCAGAGACAACGCCATCCTGTTCAGGGAAACAGCCAGAGCCTCTATCGGTTCGAATATGCCTGTAAAATCTCTGGAACTGAAACACACCCTAAAGCTGATAGGTGAATTAGATGCCGAAATTGATGAAATCGAACAGGAAATAAAACGTATCATGGATGAACTCCATTCCCCTATTCTTACGATTCCTGGAATCAGTTACCGGATGGGCGCCATGATTCTAGCTGAAATCGGTGATTTTTCCCGTTTTGACTCTCCTGATAAGATTCTTGCCTATGCTGGATTATCTCCCTCTACCTACCAATCCGGACAGTTGGAATCTTCTCATTCACATATGGAAAAGCGTGGTTCCAGGTATCTGCGCTACGCACTTTTTAATGCTGCTAAATTTGTCTGTAAGTGGGATCCGGTATTTGCCGCCTATCTTGCAAAAAAGAGGGCGGAGGGTAAGCATTATAACGTTGCTGTTTCTCATGCTGCGAAGAAGCTGGTCAGAGTCATTTATCGGTTAGAAAAATCGGGACAGGCATACAACAAAGTCTCTTAACTTTTCTGTTTAATAATTTTCTTTTTGAGCACCTGTAAAGATGCTCTGTTTGTCATGCGGTTTTCAAGGTACTGATTTACTTGAAATGCATTTCTGCAATTCATTCATAAACTTTCTTTTTTAGACTTGACTTTTAATAGTTAGTCTTTACTTATATGTTTATAGTATTTTATCATTAAGCCTCCTCCGCTACAATGTGGACGAGACCAAACTCCCACTTTATCATTGTTCATTTGCACAGCCCGCAACACGGCTTTCATCGGCTGCTCATCTTGATGGTGGCGATGTAAAGCAGAATCAGCTCCTTTGCCCGCCTGGGGTTTTTGTTTAACAGCTCTTCGATTTTGGCCAGCCGGTAATTGAGGGTATTGCGGTGGATGTGGAGCTTTTCGCATATCTGAGAATAATTGTCATTATGTTCCACATAAGCTGATATGGTCTCCCTCAGCACCCCATCCACATCCTGCGCTTCCAGCAAATGAATGATTTCATCCAGTTCCCTGGTCATCTCGATGTTATTTAAGAGGCATTCCAATGCCACCTCATGGTAACACAGAATCCGTTTCCTGATCTTCAGCGCACTGGCAATGTGAAACGTCTGCATCACGGAACTGGTAGCCCTGCTTGCAACGATGTTGGATTCCCCGATATAACAGTGCTCTAAGTCACCGCTGACCTCCATAATCTTTTCCAGCCTTGCCTTAAGCCGTTCTCCTGATTGAAAGAGGAGCAGCACCTCGTCCATGCCCTGACGGACAATATATTCATCCGTACTCAGACGGTTCTTTATGATGTCGATGATGCTGTAACGGATGTGGCCGCTGGTTATGATCACCGCGGTCCTGGGAATCTTCAGATTAATCCCTAAGTAGGCGGCCTGATCATAAAAAGCATCGTTATATTCTTCCTGTCCCAGGCCAATCCACTCGTAAAGAAAATCCTTCAGACGGTTTTCCTTGATCGCCGTCATATCACTTAACAGCCGGTTTTCTATCATCAAAACCGCAATTGAAAGGCAGATCTGGCCGATTGGCATCACTTCCTCCACCTCTCCGTTAATAGCAATCACGCCAAGAATACTGTTGTTATAGATGATCGGCAGACTGATACCCTTTTGCTCCGTGGAAGTTGTCTCATACACCACGTAAGACTCCTTCCGCTTTAAGGCCGTCAAAGACCCCTGATGAAGGGTTCCAAGCTTTCTTTTGTCGCCGCTTGCCAGGATCACCCCGTTTGTATCCATTATGTTGATGTTGCAGGGAATGATCTTCATGATCCCATCTGCAATTTTTTGCGCATTTTCTGTATTTAAGTAATTCTGGTACATATGATCTCCCACTTTCCAGGACTTCAAAAGAATGATTTATATTCTGTTTCCAGAAGCAGACCCGTATGTTCCAGGATCAACGGAAAACCGCTCTGCCGCAGTCAGAAATACTTCCGGATCAGGCTTTGCCCTGGTTATGGAAAGCCCGTCCACAATCACATCAAACAGATTTTCAATTCTATATTAGATCAACGTTTCCAGCCCCATATACAACCGGTTTTCCGGTCTCTGCCGAACGATACAGACCGGCAATCAGTTTCTGAACATAGACGGCCTGATCCGGTGTCACCAGACTAACAGCCTCCTCCCGGCAGCATTCCACGAAATGCCTGACGCAGTCATAATGCCAGTCCCGCAGCTCATCAAAGGGGTATGTCCGGTTTTCCTGCCATCCGTCTTCTTCCCCGTACAGCTCCGCAGGAAATACACTGAGGCCCTTTTTATCACCATACAGACAGAGCGTTCGTTTCTCCTTTTCCCCAATATTAACTGCATAAGAGGTTCTGATATTTAAGGAACTGCCGTCGGCAAATTTAATGAAACCAAATAATCCGTCCTCCACACCGAACCGCTCTTTGTCCCAATTTCCCAGGAAGCCCGTCCCTCCCCTTTTGCCGATCCTGTCGGAAGCCGTGGCGCAGACATAGTCAATAAGCGGATAGTTCATGAGATAAACCGCCAGATCCAGAATATGCACTCCAATGTCAATCAACGGCCCGCCGCCCTGAAGCTCTTTATCAGTAAAATTCCCCCAGCCCGGGATCCCCCTCCGGCGCATCCAGGTTACGTCCCCGGCATAAATGGCACCCAGCTCCCCGTTTTCGATCTGTTTCTTCAGAAATGCAATCCGTTCGGCATAACGAAAGTGGAATCCAAAGGTCAGAACTTTTCCCCATCGCTTTGCCGTATCCCTCATCTGTTCAGCCTCCTTTACCGTTATTGCCGGCGGCTTTTCACAGAGAACATGACAGCCATGCTCCAAGGCAGTACAGGTCATATCACAGTGAAATTTATTGGGCACGCAGATGCTGACCGCATCCGGCTCTGCTTCCTTAAGCATGAGGAAAACATCGCTGTACCATCGGGGAATTCCAAAGTCCTTTGCCGTATCCTCGGCAGCTTTCCCATTGATATCACAGACAGCATCAACCGCCACTCCGTCCATGTCCTGATAATATTTGATATGAGAAGTCCGGGCAACCTGCCCGGCTCCGATTATTGCCACCCTTAAATTGTTCATGAGTCCCTCCTGTTTCTATATGAACTGTTTCATATAAGCGATGGAATTCTCATAAGCCTTAAGCGGATCTTCGCCCCGTATTCTCCCCTCATTGACAACCGCACCCTCATAACCCATTCGCTTTAATGTCTCCATGTGCCGTTTAAAATCAATGCTGCCGCTGCCCGGCTGATATCTGTGATTTTCGGCAATATGAACATGGCCGATGTAATCTTTATATTTCTCCAGCGTTTCAGAGATATCGTCCTCCTCAATCGCCATATGATAAAAGTCTGCCGTAACTTTTACCATTTTAAATTTTCCCTCATCAATGATGGAAACCGCGTCTTCTGTGGTATTGAGCATATGATCCTGATAACGGTTCAGCGGCTCCAGGCAGATGTTTATTCCATATGTATCAGCCGTCTCGTCAAGCTGCCTCAAAGAATCCAGAATTGCTTTCCGGTCTCCTTCTTTGCTTCTTGGGGAAACCATTGGCGGAAGGCGGTATGTAAACATTCCCCAGGCAGCCGGCACTACAACTCCGGTTCCTCCCACTTCCTTTAAATTGCGGATAATCACCTTTAAATCATCGATGCCGTTCAGTCTTCTCTCTTCAATAAAATCACCGATCCAGCCGCGGTAACCGCCGCATGCGCTGGATACCGGAAGTCCCGAGACATCAATGGCGCGTTTTATTTCCTCAGCCTGTTCCATGAGGACTTTTCCATCCACCTCAAAGCACTCAAATCCAATGGCCTTCATAAACTTGAATTTCTCTGTCAGATCCTTCGGAAAAAAATCCCGCTCCTGTGTTCCCAGCAACATCACGCCTCACCTCCGAATACAACGCCCATTTTGATGCTCTTTTCCGGTTCCCGATCCATATAGGTACAAATGCCTTCCGCACAATTCTCAAACTTCACAATGGGATCAATGATTTCAGAACAGTCCAGATAACTGCTCATGAGCATATCCCATACTACATCCTCGATCCGCTTCCGGTTCCACCTGGGATAATCCGGGTTCGGTTCACTGCAGGCTCTGGAAAAAATGACTTTTCCATAATTATAATGAGCCTCCTGTCCCAGCCACAAACCGGCTGGAAATGGTTTTGCAAACGCTACATAGGCGATCGTTCCTCCATAAGCCAGGCCCTTCAGCGCAGACTGCAGCGCCTGCACGCTTCCGCTTGTCTCCAAAATCCCATCCGCTCCCAGCTTTCCGGTGGAGCGCTTAATTTCATAGCCTACGTCACATGCCATCGGGTCAAGGCAGACATCGGCTCCATAGCGCGCTGCAATTTCCCGTCTCTTTTCAATGGGATCAACAGCAATGACCACGGCCGCCCCCAGCTTTTTCGCCAGCTGAACCGCGATCTGGCCAATAGCTCCAAGGCCAATCACCACTACATTATCACCGGGGCGGATATTGGCATCCCGGATCCCACCCAGGGCAAACTGTGCCGGATCGTAACAGACTGCGTTTTTTTCCGAGGCATCCCTTCTCATTTTTCTCAGCTTATAATTATTTACTCCATTGACAATCTCGGTCTCCCGGATCGGACCATAGGAACATACCCGGTCTCCTGCTGCATAATCCGTCACATCTGCTCCGGTCTCAATGATGGTTCCCACAAACATGTTGCCAATGGGAAGATCTCCGAATTCGATGCCCCGCGGTTCCTCCTTCTCCCGCTGGGTAAAAATATTCCAGTCACTGTCAAACTTTCCGTCGATAAAAGGGGTGGTTCCTCTGAAATCGGCCAGCTCCGTCCCGTGCTTCGGAGCTGCAAATTCAACCTTGACTCTCACCTCATTGCTTTCAATGGGCCGATCCTCATAGTCCTTTAATTCGGCCACTCTGGGTGCTGTTGCAACTAACTTTTTCATGATTTCCTCCGGCTGATTTATTATCCCTGCATTTGCCTCATCGGGTGGACTCCCGTTCAATAATCGTGGATGGCAGAAACATCTGTGTCTTTTTTAGTTCTTCATTGTTCTGATCTTTTTGGAGAAGCAGCTGAAGCAGGCTGATGCATTCTTTTGCCAGCCTTTCAAAGTCCTGGCCTAAAGATGACAGGGCCGGGTAAGCCTCCTCGTTGATGGACAAGTTATCGGCTGACAGCACCCCCAAATCCTCAGGTATCTTTTTTCCGCTTTCGAATGCCGCCCTATAAATTCCCAGGAAGCGGTTGTCACCGTTTGTGAAGATACAGTCCGTCTTCCCGTCAGCTAACAGCTCCTTTGTCTTTTCATAAGCGCTTCTGGCATCTTTCACACCGTAGATCACTTGTCCATCCGGTACTGCCTTTAAAAAGCCGTTTACACGCAGCTCTGTGGAATAGAAGTTCTCGTCATTGGTCAGATAGCAGATGTTCTGAAAGCCCTTTTCCCTCAAATATTTGCCGCCAGACAGTCCCACATCAAAATTATCCAGACTGACAGCTGGAATATCCTTCTCCTTGGGCTGTCCCAGCACCACATAGGGAGTAGCTGTACGCTTTAAATATTCGATCCGCTGATCCTTTATCATGTATTCCAAAAGAATGGCTCCATCAGCAATCCCGCTGGATAGAAGGTAAAATCCATCTGTCTCGTCCTCCCGGAATCCATAGCAATCTGACGGCGATACAATTACCTTCAGACCAATCTTACTGGAGTAGCGAAAGATATGTTTCAGCATCTCGCTTCTCCACAGATTCATATATGCATCATTGTGCTTATCCAGAAACACGATAATGATGTTGGTTCTGTTCTGCTTTAAGCCCTTTGCCAAAAGGTTCACCTGAAACCCGCACTGCTCCATGGAACGTCTGACTGCCTCTCTCGTTTTGGGGCTTACCTGTTCCGGGTGATTGAGCACTCTCGATACCGTCTTTAGGGACACACCGCAGTGCTCGGCTATCTGTATCATATTTGCTTTCTGAATAACCTCCACCTTCCTTCCGTTCTCCTTTTGTCCTACGTTGTCATTTTAGACCAGCAGTATTTCTTTGTCAATTCATACGGACTATGTTTATGCATTTATTGGAAATATCCCTGGGTAATTGTTCTTTTACACAATGACTCATGCAACAAGTGCATACTGAATGATTTGATTATTTATTTTTATGAGATTATCCTTGGAAGTGTTTTATTGATTCTGACTGTTTATCAGATTTTCAGACTTAGATGCAAGATGATGAGAACCGATTCTTTTCGCCTTTTGACCAAAAGGCAATCAATGCAAAAAACAAGACTTCCCTTATTATAGGAAAGCCTTGATTTTATCAGCCTTTACAGCTTATTCTTTTTCAAATAGATTACTCAACAGAAATGATTTCTTTCTTGTTGTAAGAACCGCAAGCCTTGCATACTCTGTGAGGCATCATAAGTGCACCGCACTTACTGCACTTCACTAAGTTTGGAGCGCTCATTTTCCAGTTTGCTCTGCGTTTGTCTCTTCTTCCTTTAGAAGATTTGTTCTTTGGACAAATAGACATGGTTACACCTCCTTAAACTGTTTAAAAATATCCTGGATGACTGCCATTCTAGGGTCTGTAGGCCTAATATCGCAGTCACAAGTCTCATGATTGAGATTTGTTCCACATCTATTACAAATCCCCTTACAGTCTTCACTGCAGAGAACCTTCATAGGCAGGTTCAGTATGAGTTCATCACAAACCAACTGGTCTACATCCAGATTATAACCGTTAACATATGGTTGTTCTTCAAAATCTTCTACTATCCCCGTATCCGTTTCACTTAAATCAAGAGCACGGATCACATCAAAATCTAAGTCAACACGCACCGGCTCTAAGCAGCGGTCGCATGGAATAAGCAAAGCGAGTTTCGCCTTTCCTTCCACTTCCAGCCTCTTGTCCCCCAGATTCATAATCCGCAGCAGCACAGGTTCTGCATCCACCACTTCATAATCGCCATTGGGCCCATGATAGACCTTCATTTCAAGTTCGGGTGTATAAGTTTTCTCTTTCCCTTCCAGGGTAAACAACTCAGTTAAATTAATAAGCATACTAGTCTCCTAATACGCACCTATGTTATTATACATATGGGTGCAACATTTGTCAACAAATATTTCCATATTTGAATACGAATGAATCAAGGGGATTTTCTTTCGACCTTTATCCCATATACAACATCATGTACCGTTTCACCCGAATTATACCAGAGCCTTTGTCTCTCTTGCAATGGCCAGTTCTTCATTGGTAGGAATGACACATACCTTTACCTTTGAATCCGGTGTGGAAATCATGACACGTTTTCCTCTTGCCTTATTGATCTCCGGATCAATGGTAATGCCAAGGTAACCTAAATATTCGCAAACCGCACCTCTGATCGGCTTATCGTTTTCACCGACACCTGCAGTAAATACAATGGCATCAACACCGTTCATGGCTGCCACATAAGCACCGATGTATTTTGCTACGCGGTAAATAAATGCCTGAATAGCAACATCAGCCAGATGGTTGCCTTCTCCCTGAGCCTTCTGCACATCGCGGAAATCACTGGAAATGCCTCCGGACATGCCGAGAATACCGGATTTCTTATTTAAGATATCCAATACTTCATTAACACTCTTGCCTTCCTTATTGCAGATAAACTGTACAACAGCAGGATCAATATCACCGCTTCTGGTTCCCATGATAAGGCCCTCTAAAGGAGTCAGTCCCATGCTGGTGTCCACACACTTGCCGCCGATGGAGGCTGAAATGCTGGCTCCGTTTCCTAAATGGCAAACAACTACCTTGCCCTTCTCAGGATCTAAACCGCAATAGCTTAACGCTTCATTGGATACAAATTTATGGCTTGTACCATGGAAGCCGTAACGGCGAATGCTGTATTTCTCATAGTATTCATGAGGAATTGCATACATGGAGGCTTTTTCAGGCATACCCATACCAAAAGAAGTATCAAATACCGCTACATTGGGAACTCCAGGTACTGCTTCCTCACATGCCTCAATTCCTACCAGGTTTGCAGGATTATGCAAAGGTCCTAAATCAAAGCAGTCACGGATAACTTTTTTCACATCTTCATTTACTACGATGGAATCGCTGTAAATCGTGCCGGCATGGAGAACCCTGTGTCCTACTGCAGAAATTTCACTGGTATCCTTGATTACACCGTATTCCGGATCAACCAATGCATCCATAACCAGCTTGATAGCAACGGTATGGTTCGGCATCTCTTTCTCTACTTCCATTTCCTCTTTTCCTTCTGCCTTGTGAGACAGCTTGGAACCGTTAATGCCGATTCTCTCGCATAAGCCTTTTGCCAGAACTCCCTCGTTCTCCATATCAATCAGCTGATACTTTAAGGAAGAACTTCCGCAGTTAATAACTAAAATTTTCATATTCCTTTGATTCTCCTTTATTATTTAATAATTTCACCGTACTGTTCTCTGCCGCAGCCTGCTGCGTTAGATTCATCTGTATCAATGTGCATAGCCAAAGCATAATTTTCATTTACACGCACAACCACATCTCCGAAAATCAGGCTTCTTCCGTTCGTGTCAACCTTTACAGAAACGATTTCACCATCTTTCACACCAAGCTGTTCTGCTTCTGCGGGGGTTGCATGAATATGACGCTTTGCAACGATTACACCCTCTGTTATTTCAATTTCACCGGCAGGTCCAATAATCTTGCATGCACCGCTGCCTGCAACGTCACCGGATTCTCTCAAAGGTGCGGCAATTCCAATGGAACGGGCATCGGTCATAGAAAGCTCTATCTGAGTCGCCTTTCTAACCGGTCCTAAAATGGAAATTCCTTTAAACTCACTCTTGGAACCTACAACGGTTACTCTCTCTTCACATGCATACTGACCCGGCTGGGATAAATATTTTTTCTTTGTTAACTCATAGCCCTGTCCAAATAAAATCTCAAGATGTTCCTGAGATAAATGTACATGACGAGCTGATGTTTCAACGATAAAATTCATACCTATCTGATCTCCTGTTCTTGTAATCAATGTTTTTCATTGATTCTCACTCTATTCTATGTGTATTCGTTAAAATTTTCAAGTCTTGTGCTAAAATAATTTGCATTTTTTGCGGAACAATAGCATAATAGAGTATAAAAAAAGAAAAAGGACATTTCTTATGGTGAAAAATAAACATTCTCTTGCCGTTGGCATTATCGCCGAATACAACCCCTTCCACAATGGACATGCCTACCATATCAGGAAGGCTAAGGAAATGACACAGGCAGACTATTGCATCGTAGTCATGAGCGGAGATTTTGTCCAAAGAGGAGCGCCTGCCATCTATGATAAATATACCAGGACAGCCATGGCATTGTCCTGCGGAGCCGACCTTGTGATCGAGATACCCTCTGTTTTTGCCTCCAGCAGCGCAGAAGACTTTGCCGCCTGCGCAGTCGCTCTCCTTAACAATCTGGGAGTGACGGGTGCCTTCTGTTTTGGAAGCGAATGCGGAGATGTGGAAAAACTTTCCGGTATTGCTTCTATTTTAGCCACCGAACCCCCTGTTTATACGAAGGAGCTGCGCAGGGAGCTGAAAAAGGGGGCCACCTTTCCGGAAGCCAGGAATCAGGCTTTGATTTCCTGCGGAATACTAAAAGAGGAGGAGGCCTCCATCCTGACTTCCCCAAACAACATCCTTGGGATCGAATATTGCAAGGCCCTTTACCGGCAAAAAAGCCCGATGACTCCTGTCACCCTTTCCAGAAAAGGCAGCGGCTATCACGATACCAGCCTGGCCTCAGAGCATTACAGTTCTGCCACCGGGATCCGGAAAGCCCTTCATGAAAACCCGGATATCCTGGAGCAGGCCGATTCCTCTCAGATACAGGTGCCTGATGCCGTAAAGCAGATGATGTCTCAGGGCTTCCCTGTGTTTCCTGATGATTTCAGCGCCCTGTTAAATACCTCCTTGCTGAAATTGGATTATGAAGGGATTCCCTTTCAGAAATATGCCGATGTTTCGGAGGAATTGGCGTCAAGGCTTTTAAAGCAGCTTACAGATTTCCTTCCCTTTGAAGAACGGATCAACCAGTTAAAAACAAGACAGTATACTTACACCCGGATCAGCCGGGCCCTTCTCCATATCGCTTTGGGGATCACTTCCCATCAGGTCGTTTTGGGCCGGAACGCCGGCTATGCTCCATATGCCCGTGTTTTAGGCTTTAAAAAGACATCCGCCCCCCTTATGGGAGAAATAAAAAAGAGAGGGAGCATCCCTCTCATAACAAAAACCGCCGATGCCAGGCTCATCCTTTCCGGCGTTGCCTGGTCCATGCTCCGGCAGGATTTTTACTGCTCCCACATTTATCAGACCATTGTGCAGGACAAATATCCCATAAAAATGAAAAACGAGTTCACCCATTCCGTCGTCATTCTATGACAGCGGCTGAAGGAATTCCTGGATCCTGTCTTTATATAGAAGAAACCGGGATTTTGGAACCACGATCCCCTGTTTCCACATTTCAAGGAGCTGCTCAAATGTAACAAATTTTGCATCCACCACTTCTTCCTTCTGAATGGTTATATCTTTTATGGTGACCTTTTGCCTGGTAATATAGGTATCTACAAAACGCTCTTTCTGACGGATGGTATGGATCAGAAAGAGCTGATCTTTTTCCGCCCGTATTCCAACTTCTTCTGAAAGCTCCCGAAGGGCTCCCTCCACACTTGTTTCCCCCGTAAGAGCAGAGCCTCCGGTGCATTCCCACATAAGGCCATAGGGCTTATCCGGATGCCTCTTTGTCAGCAAAATTTCCTGATCTTCATTTACCAGCCAGACATCTGCTACAAGATGGTATTCCCCCTGGGCCAGCGGTACACCCCTGACATGGGTTTTTCCGGTGGCCACTCTGTTTTCATCGTAAACATCCCAAAGCTCCATAAGCCATTCCTCCCGACCTAAGAATCATCTGATGCAGTTAAAAGTTTCCGCCGTTCCAACCCCAGTGATCCACTTCCTCATACTTCACATAAATTTTATCCTGTGCAATGGAAAGCACGTCCTTGTGGATCTTGCAGATCTCAGCAGTCAGGCGGTCATAATCCTGCTCTGATGCATGACCGAAAATCTTCACTTCCACAAAAGCCATCTTTGTATCATTCTTACCCTTAAAGTAAAGAGAACAGTTATCTTCAAAACCAACCATGAGCCAGCTTTCCGACTTGCCGGGAATGAGGCTGATGGCCTGTCCAAGCCTGGCCTTTAAGGCTGTTTTTTCTTCTTCTGATAATGTAACATTTACTTTGGAATTAATAAAAGGCATTGATAGCTCCTCCTTAAAGTATTTTTTATATCATACCACATATCATCAGAAATTACCATCTGCTTTCCATTTTGTATCATCTTCCAGCAACAGGTTTGCAAGAGTCAGTTTTCCATGAAGAAATTCCAGGATCTCCCCTATCTCCTTTCGGTTGTCCTTCTTTCCGCCCTGCTTTACTGCGCGGATCAGAATATTCTTGGGAGTGTGCTCCATATCGATAAATTCCAGGATCTGAGTGCGGTATCCCCGGCTTTCCAGAATTTCCGCTCTGAGGGCATCGGTATAAAGCGCTGCCATCCGTTCCCGGATGAGGCCATATTGAAATACAGGAGCCATAAGCTCTTGATCCATGGTCTTATTCAGTTCATGCTGACAGCAGGGAACCGACAAAATGACAGAAGCTCCCCACTTAACTGCCTTTGCAAGGGCATAATCCGTAGCGGTATCGCAGGCATGAAGTGTTACAACCATGTCCACATGATCCACTCCTTCATAGGAGGCAATATCCCCATGATAAAATTTCAGCTTATCATACCCATACCGTTCTCCTAAACGGTTGCAGTCATCAATGACCGTCTGTTTTAAATCCAGCCCAATGACGCGGATAGAATACCCTTTTAACTCATGAAGATAGTAATACATGGCAAAAGTCAGATAAGATTTCCCGCATCCAAAATCAATGATCACATTCTCCCTGTTCTTATCAAGCCTTGGAAGAATATCCTCAATAAATTCCAAAAACCGGTTGATCTGCCGGAACTTATCATACCGGGAGGCAATGATCTTCCCTTCCTCCGTCATGACGCCTAAATCCACCAGAAACGGAACGGTTGTCCCTTCTTTTAAAATATAGGTCTTCTGTCTGTTATGCTGAAGAACTGGGGAAGGCGCTGCAATCTTCTGCTGCCGCTTCACCTTGATGCTGAGATTCCCTTTTTTACTCACCAAAACTCTTACCTGGCCCTTCCCGGAATCCAGTTCCATCTGGCGCAGCTTCCCATCCAGCAAGTCCGCTATATAGGACATGCATTCCTCTGCAGAATAATTCTTATGGAAGGCCTGGTTCCCAACCAGCTCCTCCGCCTGAAAGATCAGGCTTCCTTTTAGCAAAAGCGGGCGTACCTTTACCTTGGAAACGCCCTGCTTATCCGCCGGATTGCTGACTACGATCCGAAGCAGATTTTCATCCAGAAATTCCCTTCCGATCTGAATTAGATTTTCTCTTTCCTTTTCTTCCATGAAATCTGGCAATTCCTTTCCTCTTTCCTGTCCATGATCTTTGGACATACAGGTATACCCGCAGGGTGTTTCCTCTTACTTGCCCATGCCCATTGGACATACAGGTATACCCGCAGGGTGTTTCAGTTTTCTGTCTCCACCCAGCTTGCCCGCAAAAGCTGGGGATATGGTTCCAGATGTGCAAAATCATTAAATCGTTCCACTGTAAAACGCCCTGTTTTTTCATTCCAGTGTATTTCCGTGATGCTGCAGTTTTCAAGAGAGTTTCCAAGGAGACGGTAATATTTCGGATCCATATGAAGCAGTGCCGTGATCACGATGCGGATCAGGCCCCCGTGAGTCACCACCGCCACATTCTGGAAGCCGCTTGCGGTGATTTCCTCAAAAACAGGCATTGCCCGCCTTATGACCTCCCCTGCGCACTCACCGCCGGGATAGGGCAAATCCAGTTCCATCTGCTCCTGTTCTTTCTTAAACTCCTTAAACCTTGCCTCAATCTCCTCATCCGCCAGGCCTTCCATTTCCCCGAAGGAAATTTCTCTAAGCTCCTGTCTTATGATGTGCTCTGCATTCCAGTAACGGTTTGCCTCTTTTGCGGTTTCCACCGCCCGGATCAAATGGCTGGAATACACCGCTTCAATGGTTTTGGCGGCAAGCCGTTTTCCCATCAGAGCCGACTGGCGGAGTCCTTCTTCCGATAAATTCACATCAATATTACAGAGCCTGCTGTTTTGCCGTCCATGGCGAATCAAATAAATGTTCATCTCCCAATCCTTCCTCTGCTGCCTTTTAATTTTTAAAGCTGTGGATCGGGGCCGGAATCCGTCCGCCTCTGGTAATGAATTTTTCACAGGAATACCGGCTGACCGGCATAACAGGAGCATATCCCAAAAGTCCGCCGAATTCCACCGTATCACCCACAGACTTTCCAATGACAGGGATAATCCGGACGGCAGTGGTCTTCTGATTTACCATACCGATAGCAGATTCATCTGCAATAATGCCCGCAATGGTGGTAGCAGGCGTATCCCCGGGAATTGCGATCATGTCAAGGCCTACGGAACAAACGCAGGTCATTGCCTCCAGCTTCTCTATGTTCAGTGCTCCCATTGCCACCGCATCAATCATTCCCTGATCTTCGCTGACAGGAATAAACGCGCCGCTTAAACCGCCTACATAGGAGGAGGCCATAACGCCGCCTTTTTTTACCTGGTCATTTAACATGGCAAGAGCCGCCGTGGTGCCCGGCGCGCCAACCCGTTCCAGTCCGATCTCTTCCAGGATCTCAGCCACGCTGTCGCCAACGGCAGGCGTCGGTGCAAGGGATAAGTCAATGATTCCAAAGGGAACATTCAGCCTTCGGGAAGCCTCCTGGGCTACAAGCTGTCCCACCCGGGTTATCTTAAAGGCGGTTTTCTTAATGGTTTCACACAGAACCCCAAAATCCTTTCCTCTGGCCGCTTCAATGGCCGTCTTAACAACCCCCGGGCCGCTGACTCCCACATTAATGATTGTCTCAGCTTCCGTTACCCCGTGGAACGCTCCTGCCATAAAGGGATTATCATCCGGTGCATTGCAAAATACCACCAGCTTGGCACAGCCAAGGGAATCCTTATCCTTGGTAGCCTTTGCCGTTTCCACCACAATCTCTCCCATAAGGGCCACTGCATCCATGTTAATGCCTGTTTTTGTGGAGCCAACATTGACGGAGCTGCATACCCGGTCCGTGCAGGCAAGGGCTTCCGGTATGGAGAGGATCAGATTTTTATCCGCAGCAGTCATTCCCTTGCTTACCAAAGAGGAGTATCCGCCGATAAAATTCACATCCACCTCTTTGGCCGCACGGTCAAGAGTCTGTGCAATGGTCACGAAATCTTCCGGACTTTTGCAGGCAGCTCCGCCGACTATGGCAATGGGGGTCACGGAAATTCTTTTATTTACAATGGGGATACCAAAATCCTTTTCAATCTCCCTGCCTACTTCCACAAGGTTTTTTGCAGCAGTCGTGATCTTGTTATAAATCTTTTCATTCATTGCCTTCAAATCACCGTCGCAGCAGTCAAGGAGGCTGATGCCCATGGTAATGGTACGCACATCAAGCATTTCCTGTTCAATCATCTTATTGGTCTCATTTACTTCAAACATATTTAGCATATCAAGAACCCATCCTTTTCTTAAGCCTTTACCTTATCATTAGATACGGTGCATACTGGTAAAAATTTCCTCTCGCTGGCATTTTACCTTTACGCCGATTTCATCGCCAATCTGTTCCAGTTCATCGGCCAGCTCCCCGAAAGGCTTTGCTGCGTCATTGATATCCACGATCATCATCATATTAAAGAAGCCCTGGACAATAGTCTGGGAAATATCCAATATGTTCACCCTGTTGCCTGCCAGATAAGTACAGATCTTTGCAATGATCCCAACGGTGTCTTTTCCAACTACTGTAATAATCGTTTTGTTCATAATACTTCTCCTCTTCAATTAGTTTATAAGCCCACAGTTCAGCTCGCTATATTGTAATAATTTCCGACATCTGGTCCCTTTTTGCAACCGCTATGGAAAAATCCGATGCCTTAAATGGATTATCACCTTCTGTAATCTCAAGCCTTACGGTCTCATAAGCAAGTTCCTCATAATTGTTCTCCTTGCTTAAGTGGCCCAGCAAAATCTTCTTTAAGTTATCATGGAGAATACAGCACAAGAGCCGCCCTGCATTCTCATTGGAAAGGTGTCCGTGATCTCCCAGGATCCGGCGCTTTAAATAATAGGGATAAGGGCCTGCCTGGAGCATATTTACATCGTGGTTGGACTCTAAAAGCACTGCATCAAGTCCCTGAAGATGTTCAATGATGTACTGGTCGTAATGTCCCATATCCGTGGCCACAGCAACAGACTTGCGCCCGTGCTGGATCCGGTAAGCTACCGGGTTTGACGCGTCGTGATCAATGGAGAACGGCTTTACTTCCAGATCCCCCACACAAAAATCCACGTCAGGCCTGATGGCGCAAAATAGTTCCCTGGGATATTCCCCCAGATACTTCTGCTTTGATATCTCTTCCAGGGTCTCCTTTGTTCCGTAAATGGGGACTCCATACTTCCTGGCCAGAACTCCCAGCCCCTTCGTATGGTCGGAATGTTCATGGGTAATGACGATTCCGGTCAGCTCATTACCCTTTATTCCAATCTCATTCAATCCCTGTTCGATCCGTTTGTTGCTGATCCCGGCATCCACCAGGACATGTGTAGTATCGGAGCCCACATAAATGCAGTTTCCGCTGCTTCCGCTTGCAATACTTACCAATCTCATGATTTCCTCTTTCCTGTCCACGCTTTTTAAACATAAAGGCATACCCCTGGGTATTTCCTTTCGCAGCACATCTGCTGAGCCATAAGCAGGGATTTTCTATCCCCTGTTTTTCAATATTTCAGCCAGCTGGCTTCTCACCTCTTCCATGGAACCGTCATTTTCAATCACCCGCGTACAACGGCTTAAAAACTCTGATTCAGAGGCCTGGCTTGCTATGATACGTTCCGAATGCTCTCTTGTATAACCCCTGCTTTCCGCCAAACGGCGGATCCGGTTCTCCTTTGAAGTTCGGACATACCACATTTCTTCCCAGCTGTCATCCATTTCTTCATTCATAATTGCAAATTCTACCACAATAAGCCCTGCTTGGGAAGCAGAAATTTTATCACTTATGGTTTTCCATACCATAGGGTGAATGATTCCATCTACAATTTTCCTTGCGCTGTCATCCTGAAAAATGCGTGCAGCCAGGGCTTTGCGGTCAATGGCTCCCTCCTGATTTAGGAAGCCCTTTCCCAGGGCTTCCGTCAGCGCCAGATAGCCTTCCATTCCCGGCTCCATCAGCTGGCGGGCCACTTCATCCGCCTTGATTACTTCCGCACCGTATTCTTCCTTTAAAATAGAAAGAACCATGCTTTTTCCGGCTCCAACACCTCCGGTCAGTCCAATCACTCTCATCCTGTCACCAACCCTTTATCCCTATGAATGCATTGGGCCAGCCCGATATGCCTGGATGTCCATCCGGCGGCTGCCCATGAGGTAAAATCCCTTGCAGGCTGCTGCAAGGATTTTACTTTGCATCGAACCAGGAATCTCCTACATTAGCCTCCACCTCAAGGGATACCGCAAGGTCCGCTGCATGCTTCATCTCTTCCACCAGAAGCTCCTTTACCTGGTCCACTTCATCCCGGTACGCTTCAATGAGAAGTTCATCGTGAACCTGAAGAACGATTCTGGACCGCAATCCCTGTTTTTTCAAGGCATTGTCCACCCGGATCATGGCGATCTTGATAATATCTGCTGCAGTGCCCTGGATGGGAGAATTCATGGCTACCCGTTCTCCAAAAGAACGCTGCATAAAGTTGGTGGATTTCAGCTCGGGAACCGGGCGGCGTCTGCCGAACATGCTGGAAGCATAGCCCTGTTCCCTGGCCTCAGCCACCAGACCGTCTAAAAATGACTTTACTCCCGGATAAGTCTCAAAATACTTGTTAATGTATTCTGAAGCCTCTTTTCTGGTGATGCTTAAGCCTTCACTTAAACCAAAGGAGCTGATTCCATATACAATGCCAAAGTTCACGGCCTTTGCATTCCTTCTCTGAAGAGGAGTCACCTCATGAAGGGGGACATGGAACACCTGGGAAGCCGTGATAGCATGGATATCCTCTGCCTGCCGGTATGCACCGATAAGACGCTGGTCTCCTGACATATGGGCCAGTACTCTCAGCTCAATCTGAGAATAATCCGCATCAACAAACACACAGCCCTCCTGAGGCACGAAAACCTTCCTGATCTCCCTTCCCAGCTCCACGCGGACGGGAATATTCTGCAGGTTGGGTTCCGTGCTGCTGATCCTTCCGGTGGCTGTAATCGTCTGGTTAAAGGTCCCATGAATCCGCTCATCAGGCCCTATATAGGCTGCCAGCCCATCCGCATAGGTGGAATTTAGTTTTGTCAGCTGCCTGTAATCCAGGATCAGATTGACAGCGGGCCAGTCAGGGGCCAGCTTTTCCAATACATCCGCAGCCGTTGAATAACCGGTTTTTGTCCTCTTTCCTCCCGGAATTTTCATATGATCAAAGAGTACCTCTCCAAGCTGCTTGGGGGAATTGATGTTAAAGGTTTCTCCTGTTTCCCCATATATCTTCTGTTCCAGCTCCGCAATACGGACCTTTAAACGATCCCCATATTCCTTAAGGCGTTCCCTTTCCACCCGGATCCCAGCTTCTTCCATACGAAACAGGCTGTAGATCAAAGGCATTTCAATTTCATAAAACAGCTTATCCATGCCCGACTTTTTCAATTCCTCATGAAGCAGGCTCTGGCTCCTTAGTGCAACATAGGACATATAACAGATACAGGAAACGGCTTTTTCCCTGTTTTCCTCCAAGGCATGTTTAAAGGAGCTTTTTCCTATAAGCTCCGTTCTGGAAGGAATGGAAAGGTCCAGATAATCTGCCGCCAGATCGTTGTATTCATAAGAATCCTTTAATGGGTCCAGCAAATATCCGGCAATACTGGCATCAAACACCGGGCTTTCCGGCGTAAGCCTTAAGAAGGACAGCTGGCTCTTTAAATGAAGGACAGCTGTCAAGCCTGCCCTTTTACATATCTCCGCCCCTTTCTCCGCCAGATATTCCGGCTTGAGAAGCCCCTGAGGAATGAAGCAGTAACATTCTGTTTCACTGAGGCAAAGAGACAGGGCTGATACGGTCTTGTCCTCGACCACCAGCTGGATGCCAGGCCGGCAGCCCTCCACGCATTTTAAGAATATTTCTTCAGCCTCTGAAAGATCCGTAACCGCATGAAAGCCTGATTCCAGGGTGGGTTCCTCTTCTCCCGGAAAAACGGCGGGAACAAAATCCATGTCTATGATCTTCTGGATCTCCGCCTGCTCCAGAGTTTTTGTGTAATCCAGACGGATATCGCAATCCTTTCGCAGGGTAACAAGTTCTTCCTTCTTCCTTACCTCTTCCTGACTTCCGGCAAGGGCTTCCCTGATCCTGTGAGACTCTATTTTTTCCATCTCATTATAAATATTTTCAATGCTGTGATATTCTCTTATCAGCTGACAGGCAGTCTTTTCTCCAATTCCCCCTGTTCCGGCCAACGCAAAAACACCTTTTAAATCCTCCGGTTCAAGGCCGAACTCCTCCCGGACAGTCTCCATGGAATAGGGCTTAAATTCCAGGCCCTCTTCCCCCACAGCCGGAAGCTTAAGTGTCACATGCTCTTCCACTGCCTGTAAGAGCATCCGATCTCCGGACAGGAGGGTGACTTCTCCATCTTCTGCCTTGCATCTTTTTGCCAGTGACGCCAGAATATCGGAAGAAGTATAACCTTCCTTATTAAGAACAGGAAGCCCCAGGGAAAGAAGAGCCTCCTTTAAAAGCTCTTCCTGTTTTAAAAGCTCTTCATTCACCCCGGTGTTTTTATGAATCTTTTTACCTCTGCTGTCTGCTCCGGAATCAAAGGCAGCGGCCAGAAAGTCCGCTTCTCCCCCTTCCACCAGATTCATTACAAGGCTTTGAACCCCCTTCGCTCCATTGGAAGGAAGTCCATAAAAAGCGTTCTGTATCATGCTGCTTCCGTCAATCAATATAACTTTTTTTCTATCCATGTTTCCTCTTTCCTGCCCATGTTCTCTGGGCATAAAGGTATACCCGCAGGGTGTTTCCTCTTTCCTGCCCATGTTCTCTGGGCATAAAGGTATACCCATTGGGTCTTTCCTCTTTTCTGCCTCGCTTTTTGGGCATAAAGATATACCCCAGGATGTTTCCTGCTTCCTGCCCTCACTTTCAGGCATACAGGCACTTACCGGGTACTCTTCCCATCATAGTAAGCCCCACTGCATCCAAATCCGGCACTGCAGAAGGACCGTAAAGATCAGCGCCATTATACTTACTGTAGACACCGCATATTTGGCAATTTTAATACACCGTATGACCTGAAGCCTTTGCCTGGACTGTTCTATGGCGG
Organism: Lacrimispora indolis DSM 755; assembly: GCF_000526995.1. NCBI lineage: Bacteria > Bacillati > Bacillota > Clostridia > Lachnospirales > Lachnospiraceae > Lacrimispora > Lacrimispora indolis. The sequence goes on from NZ_AZUI01000001.1 coordinate 5,243,389, forward strand.
CTTCCAGCGCCCCTTTTATATTATAGTTCCCCGTTTCGGAGTCCAGCTGCCTGATTCCTACGTCCACAGTAAAATATATTTCCAATTCCTCACGGCAATCCGGACAGGATTCCATATGTTTCAGAAATTCCCCCAGCTCTTCGTCCGTCAGTTCATCCTTGATGTATGGCATGACCAGACGTTCTGTTTCCTTACATGTCATGGCCCAGACACCTCCTTAAACACATCTTCTGTCTATCATACAATATATTCTGCCTATTTTCAATTTAATAATCGCAAAAAAACACTTGCCAAATGGAAAATCCTATGATAAAATAATGAACGTTGTAAGCAGCGCCGGCATGTCGGAATGGCAGACGAGGCGGACTCAAAATCCGTTGATGGCAACATCGTGTGGGTTCAAGTCCCACTGCCGGCACTACACCCTTGGCAGGGAGCAAGGCCTTGGAAATTTGAATCGTTTCAGATTTCCAAGGCCTTTTCTCTGCTCTTCGTCATCCTTTTCCAATAATTTCCTATAATTTTCTTAATTCGAGGGAAATCCCGGCACAACTGCAATATTTGTGATATACTGTAAAAAATCACTGAAAATGAAGGGAGGCCATTCTATGAAACGAAACTCATTCATTCCAGCCCTTTTCATCGGCTGCGCCCTGATCTTAAGCGGATGCGGAAACAAGAATTATATGAAAACAGACCAATCAGCTACCGCTGCTGCTAAAGAATCCATGTCCTCCGGCACAAATGCACCGGAACCTGAAAAGACCGGAACCTCTGACAATAAAGCACCGGAAAGCGAAGCAAACAAGGATACTTCTGCTGGCTCCATCACTTCTGGCCTTCATACCTATGAGGAAGGAAAAGCTTCCATACAATATCCGGCTGTCTCCGGATTAGAGGATGAGGCGAAGAAAGAAAAGATCAACAATCTGTTAAAAAACAATGCCCTGGAAATACTAAAAGCATACCCGGTCAATCCGGAAAAGGACAGCCTTTCCATTACAGCTGAGGTAATTTCTGTGGACAGGAAACGGATCACCGTGGTATATACCGGGCTGTTTTATGGAGAAGGAGCGGCTTATCCGGTAAATCTGTTTTTTACAAACACAGTGGATATGAACCAGGCAAAGAATATAAGGCTCACGGATTATGCGGACCCCAAGGGGCTGGCTGAATACATCCGCTCAGAGGACTGCCAGTTTTTTGATGCCTCCCCTGAGCTAAAGGAAGCTTTATTCCCTTTACTTGGTGAAACCAGTCTGGAAGCATATGTGAAAATGTTCCAAAATGCAGATTTTTCCACAAAAGCAGCTTCTTCAGACAACACTCCTGTTTTCCCGGAATCCTTTAGCTATGAGGATCACGGCACCATTATCGTTTCCATCCCCGTACCTCACAGTTTAGGAGATTTTGCGCTTATTAAATATACTCCTGAGACAAAATAGGAAAAATAGTTGCCATTTTCCCCTTTCTTTGATAAAATAGGACGGAAATAAAAAGAAATGGGGTAGAAAAATGAGTAACAATGCAAAACTGACCACCCGGTATTATCTGCTCAGTATCCAGCATCTGTCCGCCATATTCGGCGCCACCGTACTGGTCCCCTTACTGACAGTTCAATCCATCGCCGGCATTATCCTTTGCAGGCGTCGGCATCTTAATATTCCACTGCTGTACTAAATTTAAGGTTCCTGTATTTCCTGGTTCCTCCTTCGATTTTCTGGCCCCTGTCACCGCAATTATCCGGCCGGAAGGAACCGTGATCCCAGGAAACGTACTTTAGCACAGAGTGGAATTTATTTTGCCCAGGGCTATTTTATGCCGGTTCCCATTCTCATGGGAATTACGGCAAATTGCTTGTTATCCATCATGTCAGGAACTGCAAATGTATTCCATATGGATTATTCTGCCATTGCTTTCCCGTCATGAATCAATATCCCATTTTTTTGCCAAGGCTTCAAATGGATCACTAAGTTTTCCAGCTAAGAGGATTTCATGTTGAAGCAGGCTCCATCACACTAAACATTTCAGGTCTGTTCCCTCAGCCGTGACCGGTGTCCACATAAGCCTCACATTGCCGGAACCCCTGATACAGCAAGAGATGAAAGAAAGGATTAAAATTACTATGGACTTTTCAATGGACAACGTAACCATTTTTACCCACCCACTCATTCAGCACAAGATCTCTATTTTAAGAGATAAGAAAACAGGCACCAACGAGTTCCGCGCCCTCATTGAGGAAATTGCAATGCTGATGGGATTTGAAGCTTTAAGAGATCTCCCCTTACAGGATGTGGAGGTGGAAACTCCCATTGAGACCTGCATGACTCCCATGATCTCCGGTAAAAAAATGGCTGTGGTACCCATCCTTCGTGCAGGGCTGGGTATGGTAAACGGCATCCTGGCTTTGGTTCCTTCCGCAAAAGTAGGCCACATCGGTCTTTACCGGGATGAAGTCACCCACGAGCCTCATGAATATTACTGCAAGCTGCCAAGTCCTATTGAGCTGAGAACCATTGTTGTGACCGATCCCATGCTGGCCACCGGCGGTTCCGCAGTTGCTGCCGTGGATTTCATCAAACAGCATGGCGGAAAGCACATTAAGTTCATGGCCATTATTGCCGCTCCTGAAGGCTTAAAAAGACTTAGGGAAGCACATCCGGACATTCAGATCTACATCGGACATCTGGACCGCCAGTTAAATGAAAACGCCTATATCTGTCCTGGACTGGGTGATGCAGGTGACAGGATTTTCGGTACAAAATAGCAGACTGCAAAGGGGCTGTCAGAAAACACCCTTTGAACCTGCATAAAAAGCGCGCTTTGATCCGGCTTATACAGCCGATTCAAAACGCGCTTTCATTTATATCTTATCCGATTCCTTTATATATAATGCTAAGTGCAAACACCAGTGCCGCAAGAAAAACATAAATATATTTTGCAGTAAAAAGATAAGCCGGCCCTAAAGGCTTCTTTCGGCCTCTGTTTAATTCTTCCGTGATCCTGCCGTCCTTTAAAACCCAGTAAATTATTATAGCGCATAAAACAGCGCCAAAGGGAACCACGTATATAGTAATCAGATCCATAAAGAATCCCATATACGGCTCATATTCTATGAAAAGTCCCGGAATAAATACAGCAGCTCCTACCAAAAAGATAGCTTTTCTTCGAGAAAAGTGCAAATGTGTCTGAACAGCCTCCGAGCATACCTCAAGCATGTTCACCAGGGAAGTCACTCCTGCAAACAGCACAGAAAGGAAAAACAGCACTGCCACCCATCTTCCTGCAGGAATCATGGAAAAGACCTTAGGTACTGTGATGAACATAAGAGGCGGACCGCTGGCCGGGTCCATCTGGAAGGCAAAGACTGCCGGAATGATGGCAAAACCAGCCAAAAGCGCGGCGATTGTATCTAAAAACGCAGTGGTAATGGCTGCCTTGGGAATGTCTTCCTTCTTATCTAAATAGCTTCCGTAAATGACCATCCCGGAACCCGTAATGGATAAGGAAAAGAATGCCTGGCCCATGGCCATCACCCAGGTTTCCGGTTTCAGCAAGTATTCCCATCTGGGAACCAAAAGATATTCATAGCCTGCCAAAGCTCCCGGAAGAAAAAAGACCCGTACCGCAATGATGGCAAACAGGATAAAAAAGGACGGCATCATGATTGCATTTACTTTTTCAATGCCCTTTAAAACGCCTCCTGCCAGCACTGCCACAGTAATGGCCACCACAAGAAAATGCCAGGGTACACTGCCGAATTTTCCCGTCATGCCTGAAAAGTATTCCGTTGTATCCGAGTTCATCATTACGCCGGTCAGGGAACCGAACAGATATTTCAGGACCCAGCCTACAATGATGGCATAGCCTATGGCAATGCCAAAAGAGCCGATCAAAGGAATTGCTCCAAGAAAGGCTCCTCCCTTCTTCCCCCTGGTCTTCATGGCATAGTCATAAGATCCAATGGGGCCTGTCCCGGTCAGCCTTCCAAAGGCAAACTCACCGGAAAGCCCGACCATGCCAAATAAAAAAACAAAGCCAAAATACACCAGTAAAAAAGCGGCTCCCCCATATTGACCCAGGCGGTAGGGAAACATCCAGATGTTTCCCATACCTACCGCAGAGCCGACAGAGGCAAGAATAAACCCGATCCGTGAACCAAAGGTTCCGTTCTTTGCCGCAGTGTGTTGTTTATCCATTGTACTGTTCCTTATTCCTCAATCAAATTTTTCTCAATGATTTCTCCCTGGTTCTTATAGATGGAGTTAGCTTCTACACAGCCTCTGACACAGGAAAGAGGATAAATATTGGATTTCGGTCCGATCACTGTTCCGGGATTTAAAACTGCTCCGCAGCCTACTTCAGCGAAATCGCCTATGATGGCTCCGAATTTCTTAAGTCCTGTCTCAATATCACCGTCTTCTGCATGGACAGTAACCAGAGACTTGTCGGATTTTACGTTGGAAGCCAGAGAAGAAGCGCCCATATGAGACTTATAGCCTAAGATGGAATCTCCTACATAGTTATAATGAGGAACCTGCACGCCGTCAAAAAGAATGGAATTCTTAATTTCAGAAGAGTTTCCAATTACAGCAAACTCTCCAATGATGGCATTGCCTCTGATAAATGCACAATGGCGGATCTGTGCTCCCTTGCAGATGATCACATTCTCACCCATACAGGCTGTTGGCGGAAGATTGATGGATTTATGGATCCATACCGCTTTTCCCACATGAACAAACTCATCCTTTGGAAGACGCTCTCCCAGGGAAACAATAAATTCGCTGATTTTCGGAAGGATCTCCCATGGGTAAGTGGTCTGTTCAAATAATAATTTGGCTATGGTATGGCTGGTATCAAATAAGTCCTGGTTTGTCATATCTTCTTTTTTCATTTTATAATCTCCTATTTTTGTTTTTTATAATTAGCTGCCGCAGCGTCAAATATGCTATGCAGGTCATAATGATTGTTGAGCCTTAAAACTCCTGCAGTCCGCCCGGCAACAAAGTTCTCCAGTTTCACCATATATTCTTCAGGGGTTATGGTCCCCTCGGCCACATAATTCAGCCCTTTTTCCCAGCTTGCCGTCAATTCCGGATTAAGGAGCTGCCTGATAGAAGCATTAACCACATCAAAGATCATTTCTCCCAAAAGTGTGGGAACGATCACCTGGGTCTTAGTGTTTAGGGAAAGATATTTAATATGAAACAGTTTTTTTAATATTTCAGCCCTGGTGGCACTGGTCCCGATCCCGCTTCCCTTTATCTGGGCGCGGAGCTCTTCATGCTCTATAAGCTGTCCGGCATTTTCCATTGCTAAGATCATGGAACCGGAGGTATAGCGTTTGGGAGGGGAGGTTTCTCCTTCTTTGATGATCAATTTCTTAAGGGGAAGCTTCATTCCCTTTTTTAAACTTCCAAGCATGGCGACGAATGCCGGATTATCCATCTGATTCTGAGAAGATTCCGGATTATTCTCTTCCTGGCTTCCGTCCTCAGGGGGGGCTTCTCCACTTCCTTCCTCCTGCTGTTTCTTTTTCCCCCAAGATACCTCTGCAATTTTTAAATAGCCCGCTTCCAGCATGACACGGAAATTGGCATAAAAATGTTCCTTACACGGTTCCTGAAGAGACGGGGCGGAATTTAAAGCAGGGTACGCTGCATCCGCCACTAGTTCCAGAGCATATTTCTGATAAACAGCCGGCGGATAAAAAACGCTTAAGAATCTTCTTGCTATGACTTCATAAACCTTGGTTCCCAAAGGAGATGCCCCTTTTAATGCAGCAATACCTTGTCCGGTAGGTATGATGGCATAGTGGTCCGTTATCTGCTTATCATTGACATACCTGGTTTTTTCAATGGTCCGGTAGGAACCCTTTTCCATGACCTCTGCTGCCGCTTCTGCCAATGGCTCAAAGCCCTTAAGTCCGCCGATGTTCTTATGGATCTCTTTCGCGACCGCTGTGGATAAAACTCTGGCATCAGTTCTTGGATAGGTGACCAGCTTCTTTTCATAAAGTTCCTGAACCAGCTTTAAGGTTTCATCAGGGCTGATCTTAAACATCCTGGAACAATCATTCTGAAGCTCCGCCAGATTGTAAAGCAGGGGCGGATTCTTTGTTTCCTTTTTCTTTTCTATGGAAGCAACGGTCCCTTCCATGGGTTCCATGAGGGACAGGGCATTTATCAGCTCTTCCGCATATTTTCGTTCCTTAAAGCCGTTTTCCTTATAAAGGAACGGGGATTCAAAATACTTAGATCCGGGGGCACTTCTCCATTCCCCGTCAAAATCCATTCCCGACAGCTCGGGCCGGTCCGGATCTTCCCTTAAAAAGGTTCCGATCACCCGGTAAAACGGGGTTTTTACAAACTCCCTGATCTCCCGCTCTCTCCGAACAACCATCCCCATGACACAGGTCATGACGCGGCCAACGGATATTACCGTATTTTTTCCGCTCTTTAAGTAATTGGAAATGTTCTGTCCATACCTTAGTGTAAGCAATCGGGAAAAATTAATTCCCATGAGATAATCTTCTTTTGCCCTTAAATAGGCAGATGCTGAAAGATTATCGTATTCGGATTCATCCTTTGCCTCCCTGATGCCTCTTAAAATTTCTTCCTCTGTCTGGGAATCAATCCACACACGCTTCTGCTTCTTGTCCTTGACTCCTGCCATCTGTGCTACCAGACGGTATATGTACTCTCCTTCCCGTCCGGAGTCCGTGCACACATATATCGTATCCACATCAGGACGGTTCAGCAGACTGCTCACAATCTTATATTGCTTTTCAGCGCTTGGGATCACCTCATACTTGAATTCCCTTGGAAGAAATGGGAGGGTGGAAAGGCTCCACCGCTTGTACTTGGGATCATAACTTTCCGGATAGCTCATCGTTACCAGATGCCCCACGCACCAGGTTATGATCACCTGGTCCGATTCCATGTATCCATCCCTGCGCCTTCCGTTAGCCTTTAAAGCATTGGCAAACTCCTGGGCCACACTTGGTTTTTCTGCAATGTATAACGATTTTGACATATCTCTCCCTACCGCCTTATGATAGTAACCGTTCTATTATACCACTAAAATTCACGAATAGCAATTCTTTCCGGCAACTATGATATTGCCGTCCCTTTCTTTTTATACTCAGACAGGATAACAGAAGCAAACATCAGCACACATCCTGCTCCCAGTTTTAACGTCACAGGATCCCCAAGAAAGATCACGGAAAACATCAATCCGAATACGGATTCAAAGGATAATATGATCGAAGAAGTATTAGGACTTAAATGCTTTTGCCCCATATTCTGCATGAGAAAGCAAAGCATTGTGCTGAATATCCCCAGGTACAGCAGACCGGTCATCATAGACGGGCCGATCACGCGAAAATCAAAGGAGCCTTCCAACGGCAAAGCGATTGCCCAGCTTAGTATTGCTGCCACGATCATCTGGATCACTGTCAAAACAATCGGGTCATGATCTTCTGTATAACGGTCAATGAAAACAATGTGAAATGCAAAGAAAAAGCCGCATACCAAAGTCATCACATCTCCTATATTCACGGAAAGGTCTCCTTCCAGGGATAAAAATGCAAGGCCGAATACTGCGATCACCGCAGCTGCCACATTGTTTGCCGTAGGCCTCTTTTTATTGTAAAACCAATGAAAAAAGGGCACCAGGATCACATACAATGTGGTGATGAAAGCATTTTTACTGGCAGTGGTATATTTAAGACCATAGGTCTGAAACAAATAACTGATAAACAAAAATATTCCCAAAAGCCCGCCGCACATCACATCGGTCTTACGGATCTTTCTCACCCGTTTCCAGAATACAGCCACCAGAGCAGCGGAAGCGATGGTAAAGCGCAGAGCCAGCAGATAGGCGGGAGTGATCACTTCCACCGAATTCTTCATCACGACAAAGGCACTGCCCCATATAATCGTTGTTATAATCAGACCCAAAACAGACAATGCCTTGATCCCTTTTCCGTCCAGTTTGTTCATATGTACACCTGATGTCCTTTCACATAAGAGCAGGGGCGCAGCACCCTGCGTCCCTGGATTATCTTTTTGTTTATTCTATATTGGAAAATTTGTAAACAGTGACTGTCTTATATTCCTCTCCGGCCTTTAAAACCGGGGACTGGAATTCCGGTTTGTTCACAGAATCCGGATAATACTGGGTTTCAAAGCAATAACAGCAGCGCTTTCCATAAACGACTCCGCCCTTGCCGGCCATTCCATCTGCCAGGAAGTTAGCCGTGTAAAACTGTATTCCAGGAAGGTCTGTATATACCTCCATCCGAATGCCTGTCTGATCGGATTCCGCTGCGGCACATAGGGAAATCTCTCCATCCGGGTGGTTTAAGGCCCAGTTATGGTCATAGCCTTTGCCAAAAATAAGCGCCTCATATTCTTCGTTAATATCCTGCCCAATGGGCTTCATAACCGTAAAGTCCATGGGAGTACCCTTAACAGGAGTCAGTTCTCCGGTGGGAATGGAACCCTCATCGGTCCTGGTAAAGGCATCCCCATCGATCCAGACGCGCTGCTTCATGACATTTGAGCCATCCTGTCCATCCAGGTTGAAATAGCTGTGATTGGTGAAGTTTGCCACTGTATCTGCATCGCAGATCATGTGATAGGAAATTTCAAGGCTGTCATCAGCAGTAAGGGTATATGTCACGGTAATGTTGGCATTTCCTGGAAATCCCTGATCTCCATCCGGCGAAAAAAGGGAAAAACTGACGCTGGTGCCCAAATCGTTTTCCTCGGCCTCACTGTCCCAAAGGCGGCTCTGGTAAAGATCCGGACCGCTGTGAAGATTGTTCGGCCCATTATTTGCTTCCAGCCTGTACTCTTTTCCATTAATGCTGAATTTCGCTCCTCCAATGCGGTTGGCGTTCCTTCCGATGGGGGCTCCAAAGTGAGGCGGGTTTAAAAGATACTGGTCCGCACTGTCAAATCCTAAGACCACATCAACCATTGTTCCATTCCTGTCAGGCACGTTCATGGTAACCCAAACTGCACCCAGATTCGTAAAAGAAGCGGAAACTCCGTTTCTGTTTACCAGTGTATACAAATACACTTCTCTTCCATCGGGCATGTTTCCCCAAAGCTCTTTCTTGTATGCCATTTTCCTTCCTCCATATACCTTTTTACTGAAAGCTCCCTCCTTGCAGGCCGGGAGCCTTACAATCCAATCATTCCTTGGCCTTGATATATCCCTTTGCGGTTAAAAGCTCTGCTGAGAGAACTGCACCGCCGGCCGCACCGCGGACCGTGTTGTGGGACAGACCCACAAATTTATAATCGTAAACCGAATCTTCTCTTAAACGCCCTACGGAGATTCCCATTCCTTTTTCAAAATCCACATCAAGGGTTACCTGAGGACGGTTATCTTCCTCCAGATACTGGATGAACTGCTTAGGAGCACTTGGAAGCTCCAGCTCCTGGGGTAAGCCTTTAAAATTCACTATGCGGTCAATTAGTTCTTCTTTGGTAGGTTTTTTGCGGAATTTTATAAATACAGCTGCTGTGTGTCCATTTAATACGGGCACCCGGATACACTGGCAGGTGATGACCGGTTCACTGGCCTTCACGATTTCTCCGTTTTCAACCTTTCCCCAGAGGCGAAGCGGCTCCTGCTCGCTCTTTTCTTCTTCCCCGCCTATATAAGGAATGATGTTTTCTACCATCTCCGGCCAGTCCTTAAAGGTCTTTCCGGCTCCTGAAATTGCCTGATAGGTGGTAGCCACCACTTCATAAGGTTCAAATTCCTTCCAGGCCGTTAAAACAGGAGCATAGCTTTGGATGGAACAGTTGGGTTTTACCACAATGAATCCCCGGTCAGTGCCCAAACGCTTTTTCTGATCCTCAATGACCTCAAAATGTTCCGGATTGATCTCCGGCACCACCATGGGAACATCAGGAGTCCACCGATGGGCGCTGTTATTGGATACTACCGGTGTCCCGGTCTTTGCATAAGCTTCCTCAATGGCCTTTATTTCTTCCTTTGTCATATCTACAGCGCTGAAAACAAAATCAACACCGGCAGCGACCGCTTCCACTTCATTTACATTCATAACAGATAATTTTTTTACGGATTCCGGCATTGGGGTGGTCATTTTCCAACGGTCGCCCACTGCTTCCTCATAAGTCCTGCCGGCAGAACGGGGGCTTGCCGCCACTGTTACCACCTCATACCAGGGGTGATTCTCCAGAAGAGAAATAAATCTCTGTCCCACCATACCGGTTGCTCCTAAAACACCGACTCGCAATTTCTTTTCCATAACTTTCTCCTCTTTTCTTTTCATTTTGTAATCTATGATATGCTAAAGTCTTAACTATCCTATAACAAAGTGAAAAAAAAATCAACATTTATTCGCCATAAAAATACATTTGTGCGCGGTACGAACACATTTCATCAAAATGTATGCTGCTGTAAAGCACTAAAGGCGCACCTTGCTGCCTTTTCCGTCACGTTTTCCAATTTTCAGCCGGTTTAAGTGGACCTCTTTTTCCTTGTAAGTGATGATGGGATCCTCACCTAATAAGTGCACCGCCTCCAGTTCTTCGCCAGGAGCCAGCTTGATCCCCCTTACCCCTCTTGCATTTTTTTTCATCTCAGGGATTTCCTCTGTCTGGAATCGTAAAAATACGCCTGCCGACGTCTGAAGCACCACATCTGTCTGCCCGTTTACAAGCTGGACATTTAAGAGCATGTCGTCATCAGTAAGCTTTGTGGCAGCCACGGTCCTGTTATTGGTTTCAAATTCTTCTCCGGGCACCTGCTTTACAAGGGCCTGCTTTGTGGCGAACAGGAATTTATGCCCTTTAAGCCCTGCTCCATGGCCCAAGTACACGATCCCTTCCCTGGTTCCGTCAAACTTGCTTAAGTTATCAATGGGCGTTCCCTTATCCCGCAGCTTTCCGTTTGGAATATCCTGGATCTTCACCTGATGCAAATTTCCTGTATTGGTAAAGATGCAGATCTTGTCCGTGTTTAAACAGTTTACCACATATGGATTCTCTGTTTCAATGGTTTCTTTATTTCTGTCATACGTCGCTTTATCCAGGACCTTACAGTAGCCGAAACGGTCCATGACAAAAGTCACCTCAGACACGGCAACAGCTGTTTCATCATAGACGGCTTCTTTTCCGTCCTCGATCAAGGTTCTCCGGGGAGTGGCATATTCCTGTTTGATCCGGGCTAAGTCATCCTTGATCACCGTGTCCATATTTTTCCGGCTGGAGAGGATTTTTTCATATTCCGCAATTTTAGCCAACGTTTCCTTATACTCCTTTTCCAACTGAAGGATTTCCAGGCCGATCAGCTTGTAAAGGCGCATTTCTAATATGGCTGTGGCCTGTTTCTCTGTAAAATGCAGGGTCTTTGCATCCTCCTCAAATCCCTTGACCCTGAAATTGATGTTTGAAATGTCTCCGGTCATGAGGCAGTTTTTTGCGTCTTTTAAGTTTTTGGAACCCCTTAAAACTGCAATAATCAAGTCAATGATGTCGCAGGCCTTAATAAGGCCTTCCTTGATTTCCTTTTTTTCCAGCTCTTTTTCCAAAAGACTCTGGTATTTTCTGGTGGCATTTTTATACTGGAAATCCAGGTAGTTTTTAAGGATCCCCTTTAAGTTCAGCGTTTCCGGCTTGCCGTCCGCAATGGCCAGCATGTTGACTCCAAAGGTGTCTTCCAGCTTTGTCTTCTTATAGAGGATGTTGCGGATTTTTTCTACATCCGCATCCTTTCGCAGCTCCAGGACGATCCGGATTCCATCCTTGTTGGACTGGTTTGAAATGTCCACCACATCCCCCAGCTTCTTGCTTTCCACCAGCTCGGCTACATCCACCAGGAATTTATTGATCCCGGCTCCCACCATGGTATAAGGGATTTCCGTGATCACCAGCTTGTCCTTATCCGCTTTCCTTTTTCCCAGCTCCACCTCAATCTTTCCCCGGAGCTTGATCTTTCCTGCTCCCGTTTCATAAATGGCGGGCAGATCGCTCTTATTGGCTATAATGCCGCCTGTGGGAAAATCCGGACCAGGCAGGTATTCCATCAGCTCCCTGATGGAAATATCCGGATTGTCAATATAAGCCTGTACCGCGTCAATGACTTCCCCCAGGTTATGGGACGGGATGCTGGTGCTCATTCCTACCGCAATGCCTTCGGCTCCATTTATTAAGAGATTCGGCACCCGGACCGGCAGGACCTCAGGTTCCTTTTCCGTTTCATCGTAATTGGGAACAAAGTCAACCGTTTTATCTAAATCCTTTAAATAGACTTCCTCTGCAAATTTTTCCAGCCTAGCTTCCGTGTAACGCATGGCCGCCGCCCCGTCCCCTTCAATGGAACCGAAGTTTCCGTGGCCGTTTACCAGAGGCATTCCCTTCTTAAATATCTGGGACATAACCACCAGGGTTTCATATATGGAGCTGTCGCCATGGGGATGGTACTTACCCATGGTATCACCCACGATACGGGCCGACTTTCTGTGAGGCTTATCGTGGTTTAAGCGAAGCTCGCTCATATCATATAATACACGCCGTTGTACCGGCTTTAATCCGTCTCTTGCATCCGGGATCGCTCTGGCTGTGATGACACTCATGGAATAGTTCATGTAGCTCTTCTGCATTTCCTCGGAGTATTCTGTTTTAATGATTTTTTCTGCCATATTTCCTCATCGCCTCCTTATGCGTCTATCTCAGCTTCATCCGCATGTTCATAGATAAACAGCCGTCTTGGAAGCACGTCACTGCCCATGAGCATTTCCGTTATTTCCGAAGCCATGCGGGCGTCCTCGATTTCCACCTGCTTTAACACACGCCGTTCCGGGTCAAGGGTCGTTTCCCAGAGCTGTTCGGCATCCATTTCACCAAGGCCCTTATAACGCTGTAAGGTAAATTCCCCAGTGTGGGTCCTGCGGTAGCGCTCCAGCTCCTTTTCATCGTAAAGGTACTGTTCCTGCCCCCGCTTGGGAATGACCTTAAACAGCGGCGGCATGGCGATAAACACGTGGCCGTCATAAATCAGCTCCGGCATAAAGCGGTATAAAAAAGTGAGAAGAAGGGTATCGATATGGCTTCCATCCACATCCGCATCAGTCATGAGGATGATCTTATGATACCGCAGCTTTGAAATGTCAAAATCATTGCCATAGCCTTCGGAAAATCCGCAGCCAAAGGCGTTTATCATGGTCTTGATCTCCGCATTTGCCAAAACCTTATCCATAGAGGCCTTCTCCACATTTAAAATCTTTCCCCGTATGGGAAGAATGGCCTGATACTGCCGGTTCCGGGCAGTTTTTGCGGAGCCTCCGGCGGAATCTCCCTCTACGATAAAGATTTCGCATTTTTCTGCCTCCCGGCTTTCACAGTTTGCCAGCTTTCCGTTGCTGTCAAAGGAAAATCTGGATTTGGAAAGCATGTTGGTCTTGGCTTTTTCCTCTGCCTTCCGGATCTTTGCAGACTTTTCCGCACAGCTGATGACTGCTTTTAAAACCTCTAAATTACGGTCAAAATACCGCTGCAGCTCGTCGCCGGTCACGGTGAATACCGCTTTAGTGGCATCCGCACTGGCCAGCTTTGTCTTTGTCTGCCCTTCAAAAATCGGGTCCGGATGCTTAACCGCAACAACGGCTGTCAGGCCGTTTCTTGTATCGGCTCCTGTAAAGTTGGTATCTTTTTCCTTTAAAACACCAAGCTCTCTTGCATAGGTGTTAATCATCTGGGTGAAACGGGTCTTAAAACCTGCCAGGTGGGTTCCCCCTTCCTGGGTGAAAATATTGTTGCAGAAACCCAGGATATTCTCTTCAAAGGTGTCCACAAACTGCAGAGCCACTTCAATTTCCACCTTGTCCATTGTTCCCTTAAAATATATCGGATCATGGACTGCTTCTTTTCCGGTATTTAATTCCCTTACATAGGCGATGATCCCATCCGGTTCATGATAGACGATGGTCTCCTCTTCGCCCTGCCGTTTGTTCATATAGATGATTCTCAGGGCCGGATTTAAATAGGCGGTTTCATGAAGACGGCTTTTCAGCCAGTCCGCCTTAAAACGCGTTTTCTCAAAGATCTCCCCATCCGGCAGGAAATTGATCTCTGTTCCCGTTTCCTTTGTTTTTCCTAACGTGGGAAGCAGGCCATCCACCAGTTCGACCGTTGGTATGCCCCGCTCATACTCATCATAATGAATCAGACCATTTTTATATACTTTGATTTTCATGTGGGCGGACAGGGCATTTACCACGGAAGAGCCCACTCCGTGAAGACCGCCGCTGGTTTTGTAGGCATCGTTATCAAATTTGCCGCCTGCATGAAGCGTAGACAAAACCACACGCTCTGCCGATACGCCTTTGGTGTGCATTTCCACCGGAATTCCCCGGCCTGCATCCTTAACGGTGCAGGACCCGTCTGCTTCCAGGGTCACCCATATCTGATCGCAGTAACCGGCCAGATGCTCGTCCACCGCATTGTCTACAATCTCATATATCAAATGATTCAATCCCTTTGTCCCAACGCTGCCTATATACATGCCCGGACGTTTCCGCACCGCTTCAAGACCTTCCAGTACGGTAATACTGTCCGCATTATACTGTGCTTTTGCCATGATACTCCTCCACATCTAGTATTGTCATTTCCCATTATACAATGCCTTTTCCATATTTGGCAAGTTACTGGCAATTTTTTTGCTAAATTTCATAAAAAAGTATTGAATTTTCCTGACCCCCTATGCTATAATATAAAACGTGTCAAATAACACTAAGCAGATATAGTTCATTGGTAGAACATCAGCTTCCCAAGCTGAGGAGGCGGGTCCGATTCCCGTTATCTGCTCTAAACCTTTTATTTACAAGGAAAAAGAGGGCTTCCAAAATAATTTGGATAGTCCTCTTTTTTTGACTTGACACCACTTTGACACCACTTCTATTTTTTTACAGTATTTTTTCGATCTTTTTCATTTCCTCGGCTTTCGTATCTGGCAGTACATGCGAATATAAATCTGCAGTCATGGCAAGGCTGCTATGGCCTAAGATCACCTGCATGACCTTTAACGGAATTCCCTGTTCCAGGCCTCTTGTGGCAAATGTATGGCGTAAGGTATGTGGAGTTATCGGATCAAATTCCATACCATCTTTCTTGATCTTATTGGCGATTTTTTTCATGTCTACCCGGATCCCAGTATCCCAAAATGCTCCACCATCTTCATAAGTTAAGACCATATTTTTTAGGTTATCTTCTTCTTTCCATTTTTCGCCCAGTTTTAACCGGTTTTCAAGCTGCCTATGCCTGATATTTTTCAGAAGTTCTTCTATATTATTAAGCATTGGTATATCTCTCCGGCTGCTCTCTGTCTTCGGGCTATCCTTGTACCGGCCTGATCCCTCACGAAGATATACCAGGGTCCCTGTTACATGGATCAGTTTATTCTTCCAATCAATATCAGACCATTGCAAGCCCGTTATCTCATTGACACGCATGCCCGTTGATAAAGCCATTACATAGAAATTATAGTATACAGACCCTTTTGCATATTTCAAAAAAGTATGCTGCTCTTCCAGTGACATTACTCTCTTTTCATTCTGGTTCTTTTTCCTGTATTTAGGAAAAACCAAAGCGTCAGCCGGATTACTTATTATCAGCTTATTTTTTTGTGCCTGATTGAACATTCCCGATAAAATAACAAATGCAAAATTAACACGTGACTTAGAAAACCCTTTCTTGTAAAGGTCATTAATGATTTTCTGTAAGGCCTGGGGCTGTATGTCCGTCACTTTCCTTTTTCCTAAAACCGGCCCAATGTAGCTTGAATATGTCTGTTTATACGTCTGTATCGTTGAGGCTTTGCTTGTATTGTTCTTATATTGTTCCAACCATGTTTCAAACCAGGCAGAAACCGTAATATCTTTAGGCTTGCAGAAAATACCATGCTTTAACTCATATTTCATGTTTTCCATTTTCTCCAGCAAGTCTTTCATATTTATATCATATATGGTATACCTCTCCCCATCATACTGAAAGCGGGCCATGTATCTCCCGTCAGAACGCAGGGTAATCCCTTTCGGTAACGGCTTCCCGTTCTTATCTACTGCCATATTATTTTACTCCTTATAAGGAATGCAACAATATAATTGCTATATGCTGCATTCCCTCAATATTTTTCAACATGAAGGTTCTCTCTATTTTTCCTCTTGATCCTGGAAAAGAAGTTCGGCAACGTCCCGATCACAGTTATGCTTATCCATAATCTCATACAATTTGAGTTCCTGGGCCACATCATCGTCCTGGTGCTTTATGGCCTTAAGCTGCCCCTTTACCTCTTGTAATTCCTCCATAGCCTTGTCATAGTTTTCTATCATGCAGTTGTACTGCTCAACAGGCACAAGAATCATTTTCTGCATACTCTTCCCTCATTTCCGTCTGCTTACCGTGGATTAATAAATCTATTAATTTGTTACTACACTGCTGTAATGCATCTCCACCGCCCAACTTCTCGACCTCTTTTAACAATAGCGGTCTAAGGGCTTTAAGTTCTTCTAAATTGAGACTACATAACAGCTCAACCATTTTATATGTTGATCTTTTTTCTTCAATCATTTCAAATCCCCCTGTTTTCCCTCTGGAAACTGTACATGAGTATCTTCTGCTTCACCAGTAATATTTACGGCGTTTTTCAGTTCTTCCAGACTTTTACAAAGGTTCAGCACTAAATCACCAATAATACAAACCTTCACACCTGCATCGTCATAATAATGAGACAAGATTTTCCATGTATCCACTTCGGATATGACTTCTTCGCAAAAATAGCTTTCAAATAAATCACCAATCATCACTTGAATTTTTCGGACCGATGTCTCAATATCCAAGATTTTTTTATCAATAATCGCTTCTCTTGTCATTTCCAAATCCTCTCCTTTACATTTGGGGTTGCAAAGGGATAAATCTGTGCTATAATCAGAGTATCCCTTTTGCATGGTGTGTGAACGGGTTGAATTTTTTTATTAGCCCTGTGCGTTTGCCGATGCATGGGGTTTTTACATTTGGTGTGTGATCTGGCAGCAGGTCCATGTAATTGCCGTTACTCACTGCTGCTTGTTATTCTTTTATTGGCCCTGAGCACTTACAGGCCTGTTATGCTACGGTAAACCGCTTTTCGCTTGTCTGACTCATGTACTGGCTGTAAAGCGTCTTGTGCTCTTTCTGGAAGCTCTTGGAATCGAATCGGTTCTTGATGATTGTTTTCCACTGTACCAGGAAAGCCCCGGCCTTTAATTCCTCGGCTCCTCTTGCATGCATTTCCTTCTTGATTTCCTCTTTCAGCTTATCCGCTTCTGCCTTAAGCGCTGTCTGCTGCTCTTCAATGGCCTTTAACTTTTTTACTCTGTTTACAATGGCTCTTTCTCCCATGTAGTTGATCTCCTTTCCTTCTGGTGGATTCTTACCGGGCTATTGTTCGCCAGTCTTGGCACCTCCTCACCGGGATTGAATCCTTGTACCGTTCCGGTAATCTTCCTGACTATTGGTTTTGCCTTGGCTCACTCACAGGGATATTGACCGGAATTTCATAACCTTTTCGGGGGTATCGGTGCTTTGTTGTTTTGTTATCTTATGTACTTATTATATTATATGTGTACGCATATATCAATAGTGATATTAACCAAATGTGTACGTATATATTTGTGTAATTTTATATGTGTACACATTGTTGATTTTATGCTATACTCTTATTGTAAGGTGGAGTAGGTGACATCATTTTTAATGTCCAAATGGCTACAATAGTATGAAAGGCGGTGAAGCATGACACTAACCGAAGCACAAAAGCGCGCAAATATGAAATACCGGAAAGAAAATGTTAAGCGTATCCCTCTTGACGTTCAGAGGGACAAATACGATAATATCAAATCTGCTGCTGAGGCATCTAACGAAAAGATAAACAGCTATATCAAAAAAGCAATTGATATGAGAATGGAGTTGGAGGGATTTTTTAAACCGGAAGAACAATTATGACAAGGAGGACTGCCCATAATTGCATTGTAAGCTCTTGATTTTGAATTGCAGATATGCTATATTAGAATTACAAAAGGAACAACCGCCCCCTACAAGGGGTTGGCCATGAATAAGATAGAAAATTCCACCCTCAAACCGACCAAAGTTTACAAGGGTGGTTTTTCTATGCCTGTTTCCAGGACTTTATAGAAAAACGCTACTTACAATTAACGAAAATAAAGGTAAGTAATGCGACTATGAACATACCAAAGGCCATCAGGTCTTTAAAGTCATATTTCATCCGCACCACCTCCCATCTATGTATGATGGAAGGCCAACGCCCTTGCAGTGACACGATTGTTCCATGCCACTATGGTAACATATCCCATTTCAATGTGCAATTACTTTTACCGACAGCTGGCCCTTACCAGCTAACGTTGTATTTAGCAACTTTAGAATTTGTAACTATCTCCCCTTTGGCAGTAGGCCACAACGGTTCTGCTGCCGTTTTCTTCCCCTCCCCTTCTGTAGTGCCTCTATGTGCTCTGCATTTGCCGTTTCCTGCCTTTCAATATCCTTAAGCGAGATTTGCCACGAACGCATGTCAATGGCCTATTCCTTATCGCTTGCCTGTTTACCAGCCCTGAAAGAAACTAAACCAAGCAGCGTTGATTTCCCATTCTATTCCAGGTGTTTCCATATATGAGGACTATCCTATTTTAGATACTGGCCATTACCACAAAGCCAGCGGTACGCTTTTCGTACTTCCCACACAAAGGTGCGAACAATCCCTTAATCCGATCTTCGGTTACCAGAAGGGGTATCAATCCGTGACCCCATTCAACTATATTGTTGACCCTCCCTCAATTCGAGGGATAGTTGATCCATCAAGCAAACGGGCAACTAAGCTATCAATCCCATGGTGGAGAACTCCGCCCTGACAGCTCAAAATTTAGCTATCCTTTTATCTGGGCCGTGCAAAAACTGCGTTGTTATGTGTACGAAGATCCCTCCAGCGTTATTCAGTTTTCGGAAGTTACTAATTGTCACATCTGAATTTTTCAGTTTTATGACTTACTATAGCCCAGTGATGTTAATAATTGTTGTGCGTCTGATGCACGACTTTTTAAATCAACATAATCCGCTTTCAGTAAGAAAATTCTCTCCGGTATTGTGTAATTTTCTAAAGTCAATATCTTTGACATTAGAATTAGTAACCTTAATAACCTGCTTCTTGTTCATTTTGGATATTGCCATTCTTACAGAGCTTTCACCCAGATCCAGACACTTCCCAACGTGATACGGGTTAAATAACGCCTGTTCATTCAATTCAAATACTTCTACTTCATTTCCTTCAAAGATCATTAAATCGATCATATTGCCACCTTTTTTATTTTTCTGCCATTACTTCCAATAGCCATATCTTCCCGGCCGGGAATCTTTCAATATGTGACTTCCAGTAATTGAAAGTACTAAGAGGGATATCGAGCTTCTTCGCCAGCTGAGCATTCGTAAGCTTGTGCTTGATTTTTACTGTGGCTATAAGTATTTTTAATTCATCGGCTCGTTGCATCGCATGACTTTTTTTCACTGTGATTTTCTCTATTGAATTTTAATTTTTATAATCTAATATATTATTTTACGTATATATACCGCCAATAATTGCCTGATGCCTTAAAGTGAATTCGCATGAGGTTACTCATCTCTCGATTCAGATGTAAGCTCCAAACCCGTCCGCTCAAAAAAATACTTCCTGGGAATCCTTCCAGGCCTGATTAAAAAATCTTTTGATTCTAATTCACTGTTTAGTTGTTTTATTATGTTGTATCCAGTACGTTCAGATACTTCCATGATTTCAGCAACTTCCGACGCTTTCATCATTAACTTGCTCACGAATTCACTCCTTTTTTCTCTTTCTTTCTATTTATCAATATGCTCCCCCAAGAGGTGGGTGACATATTGACGTTCCCTTCTTCCTGACTGTGCGAAATTGCGTTGTCCTTTACTCAGCTGAATTTTCGGCTCTGCTTAATTTGGTTTCTTTTCTCCGCAAATGGAGAACTCCACCAGGACTCCTCAAAATTGAGGAGTCCGAATTCTTTACCACAAGAACTACCAGGTATTTCAGTACAACGGAATTTTCCATTCTATTTGATTTTGCTTCTATACGGATCTCCTTATGTAAAAGTATCCCATCACAACGCAATTTTCCGCTCTGACCTGCTGCCCAGCTGCTTCAAACTGTTTTCCTTAACGCTACTTTCTATGCAATCAAGTAAAAAGAAAGTTCCACTATATAGGTTTTAATTTGAGGTTTTCTGAGGTCCCCGGCTGCATTGTAGTCTGCCTTAAAAGGTTGTAACGTTTCGTTTCTTCCCCAGTCTTTCTTATTGGGAAGTAACTATATAGGCCGATAGGTCAACAAATGTCAACATTTTAGATTGATGAAGGTTCTATAAGATAAGCTCATTTAAAAGAATTATCTAGCGACTAAATTGGGGGCCGTGAGATTTTCTACGCAGGCTGTATCTACTTCCTCTTGGTACTTTAGCTATAAATGAAAATACCTCAACATTCTTCAACATTCGCTGTCCATTTAAATAAACCGCTATATGTACAGATATGGCATCATAAGTCATCATTTATTTAAATATTTTGTTCATGGCGGACCCATCAGCTATATAATTAATCATGCAACTATTTGCAACCGTCTGTACGCTATATGGGGTATTCCCGCTATATAGGTTGAAACACCAACAAATGTCAACATT
Organism: Lacrimispora indolis DSM 755; assembly: GCF_000526995.1. Taxonomy (NCBI): domain Bacteria; kingdom Bacillati; phylum Bacillota; class Clostridia; order Lachnospirales; family Lachnospiraceae; genus Lacrimispora; species Lacrimispora indolis. Next base: position 5,264,159 of record NZ_AZUI01000001.1, read on the forward strand.
TTCCTACAAACAGTATATTACTCTTGATTGCTCTGAGTCGGCAAAATTGCCGTACCAGCTTATATATTGGCGGCGGAATTTTCCGCCACGAGATTACCGAACGTTTGCAACGTTCGCTTTGCGCTGCATACAAAAGATGCATACAAAATAACCGAAAGATCAATATTAAAGACCATTTTCACCATTTGGATTGTTTTTCAAAAATACAAAATACTAAGATGATTTTAGTACAACGATTCTAGTACAACACTCTGGTATGCGTTCACATTACTAAAAATTCCCGACACCTCTATATCATTTGGATTCCCCGGAAAATCTATATAGCCTTTATCCCAGTTATAAAAGTATCTATCAATGTCATACAGGTCAAGGACATAAAGCAGAATATTCTTCTCCAGCAGCACACTTCTTATTGTCTTATCCGAATATCTCTTATTGAAAGAAAGGGCCTGGATTCGCATGTTTTCCAATCCCTGAAGCTTCTTAAGAATCATTTCCCATGCATCATCATTCTTCCCCTTTGGCTTTGGATATTCGTCATAATGAAACGGTCCCTTTAAAATAATCCCATTTCGGGCAGCCAACCGCTGCATTCGATATCTTATGTATTTGTGGCCGCCTTTCGTTGTATGTGTAAGACCGCTATAAAGCGAATACGGAAGGCATTCCCGGCACAATAGTCTTTCAGAATACAGATAGAGCTTTACACGCCTGCTGCCGCATTTAGGACAACATAGAAAAGGCTTTTCTCCAAATCCGGTCTTTTGATATGTTATTTTTACATGGAACGGCTGATTGTCAATGGAAAGGTATGCATTAGATTGGTCTGTCCGTGATAACTCTGATCCTTTCATAACTTCCATTACGCTCTTTATGTCAATGTAATGCATATCTTCCTTCTTTCACCAACTTCATGAGATTAATATTTTACAGTGTTACCTTGATTTGTGTCTTCATGTAAATATATCAAACTTAATTTTTTACTTTTCACGATACTTTCATTTCATCTCGCCCTCCTTTATTACCAGATTGTCTGCCGGGTAGTTTTCTATGTATTTTTCCAGGTCACTTCCACGAATCTTTCTACGACCCAAATTTAAAGATGGAAGCCGCCCTTGGGTAATTTCCCTGTTTACAAAATCTTTGTTTACCATGAGGAGTTCTGCAGCCTCCCGAACTGTGTACAGCGGTTTATATGGCTCTACCATCTTTCTTACCTCCACTTTACTCTTTATCAAACTGCCAAGGCTCCCGAATATTTAGGATATCTTCCTTCGATGACCTAACGAATCGTTACCTCGTGCCATTACTGCCTTTTCCAACATTGCAGTGAAAATCTTTACCGCGTTGTTGACACTGGCGAGGCGTTCGGCGCGGGCCTTTGCCTGCTTCTTTTCTTCTCTGAGTTCAAAGTATTCATCAATTAATCTGTCGTGAATCTCCCATGCAAGGTCGGAATCCATTATCTTAATCAGTTTCGCGTAGCCACGTTCTGATAACATATAAATGTGATCGGCCTGAGTGATAGACTGCTTTGCATAACCCAAGCTTAAGAGGATTTCTAACGTATCCGCCTCACGGATACCTTTTTTTAAGTCAATGTAATCAACTGATTCTTTAAAACGCTTAATGTTATCTGATATGCGTTCTCTAATTTTATAATTTGGCTGGCCGTGAATCTCTGCAACGGTCTTATCAGACAAGCACTTCTTGTCCTTACCAAATCCTCCAAGCACTACCGGGATGTTAATTCCCATAAAATTCTGTTTTCCTGTTACAGTTAATTCGTTCATGTGTCCTCCTCTTTTAATGTTCTGGCATGTCCACGGTACCTGTGGTTAGCCTTTGTCATCTTCTGCGAGCTTAAGCAGATACTGGTCCCACTTGTTTATATCCACTTGCCATTCATGGCCAACGCGCACCGCAGGAGATCCTTTTTTCTTGAACAAGGTTGCTATTGTGTCGTAGCTCTTCCCATGGCGCTTCATGCAGTCTTTAATTGTTAGAAACTGTTTGTCCACAATTGTTTTTCTCCTTTTTTTGTATATTTCCAGTATATCACAAGACAAAATATATTAAAGTGCGCAGGTAATCATTTTCCCCATGATAATGAAAGTCTGAGCTTTCAATAAAATAGTCACTGACGTTAAACTTTACGTCAGTCATCCATGCTAAAACTCAAAACTCAGAAAAAGCATGAGAGGACTACAAATAAATTTTTATTTGTATCGCCCCTCAAATCTGAGGGCTGCTCTTTCCGTTGCACTGGTCCATGTCTGATTAAATCTTTCAAATCCGGTTCCACTTATTCCCATGTTGTAGATCACCTCATTCTCCGGCAGAAATGGCCGTAGTTTATTGGCATTATGCGGCTTCCGTAATTCTCGCAATGCTTTAAGCTCTTCTTTCCGAACCTCACTGCACCCAACCCGCATTTCTTCCCCTGCCGCCGTCATACTCATTTTGTCCTGATAGCGTTTCCGTATAACCTCCGGCTGTCTGCCCGGCAAGCCATCCACCATTTCCCAAAGCACCGCACTAAGCTGCTCCTGCTGAATGCGTTCAAGCGTATCCTCTTCCATGTCCTCACCGGAGGGGATAACATCTCCTACCGTGTATTCTCCCTCTTCCAGGTTCTTTACAGGTGCGTTCAGGCTTGTCATATTTGCCGTAGCGGCGTTTTTATGTATTTCCCTTACTTGTTCTATGCTTAATCCCATGAAATAGGCTGTTTCGTCCTCTGCAGGCTCCCGGTCATGTTCTTTCATGAAAGAATCATGAAACTGCTTATATTGCCTTAATAGGACCTGTATATGGGAAGGAAGCCGCAGGCAGCAGGAGTAATTTTCTATGTACCGCTGTATGCGCTGAATGATCCAGGGCTTTGCATAGGTGAGGAATTTATAGCCAGTATCCGGGGCATAACCGTCAATGGCATCGTACAAGGCAAGATAGCCCTCTTGCTCTAAATCCTCAATTTCTTCCCGTCCATGATACTTCCAGGCAATAGAATTAATAAAGGCCTTTACCTGCTCATATAGGGCAAGCATATTCTCCGCCGGATCAATACCAGCCTTGATCCTGATTACAAGTTCCTCGTTTGTCATGTCCTGCTGCCTCCTTGCATTTAACAATATAGGTTGAAACTTAAACTTTTTTCAACATCATTCTCAAACAGTACGAGAGATGACTGGTTTTCGGCTCACCCACCCCGAGCAACCTGCCTTTCATAGCTTTGTAGGGATGTGCATATTATGCATATCTAAATTTTAACCATTAAAACCTGTTTATCATTGAAGTTTCGGTAAGAACTTTTTCACCTGCGTTGTTTAATTTTCGGATGTCCAAGATATGGACATCCGAAGTCTTTAGCATAATAGCTTGCTTTTTATTCATCTTTGCAAGATAGTTTCTCACTGAACTTTCAGCCAGATCTTAATACCTCCCCATTCAATTCAAATACTTCTACTAAAATAGAAAATGAGATTTTGGGAGGTACTTACCCACCATTCGTTACCATTCTAACGCCTACGCGCTCAGTTTCTTTGTTGTTGTACTTATAAACTAACTGGCCGAACTTTGTGCCATCAATGATCAAGTCTGCCTTTGCGGTACCGTTGCCAATTCCGCCCGCTTCCTTAATGGCTTCTAATACTGCTTGCTTAATCGTCCCCAACGGTGACACAACCTCATAATCCCGGTTGTTGTCTCCCAGAATTGCCGCGAACTCTCCGGCCTTCGGGGGCACCACTGTGCCGGTCGCAAGCCGGGGCATATAGGAGGTATATGCAGCGTAGGCAGATGCCGGATAACCAGAGGAAGAAAAGCCACTTCCAGAGAAAGCCACATGCTTTATATTAAATCCAAAAGATTTCCCGCCGATTTCAGGAACCCAGTCAGGCACATCAAACTTTAATTTATTCAGAATATCAATTATAGAGTTTATTGCATTCGCCGCAATATTCTTCACACCGTCAAACGCACTCTGAAAGCCATTTTTAATCTTTTCAGATAGATTTGTCAGTGGCCGAACAAGATTACTCATTGAATTCTCAAGCCCTTGTATTAATCCCTCAATTAAATATCTGCCGATTGCAGCCATAACCGTAGACGGGGAATGAATTCCGAATAAATCCTTGATCCATTTTATGAATGGTTCAACAATATGTTTCTTGATCCATTCTCCCGGGTTTTCTGAAAACTCTGCAATTCCTTCTGTAATGCCATCCCATAGGGCCTTTCCCACCACTTTCAGCATTGCCCATGCGGCCTTTACCACTGCTAAAGCTATCCGGGCAACTACATCAACAACACTTGTGAAAACGCTCCACCAGTCAACGTTTACAAGGAATTCTCCTAAGTCCTGGCCTATAGCTTCCCAGTCAGTTTCTTTTAATGCTGTACGCAGAGTTTCAAGGAGGCCCAATGCAAAATCACTCAAAGTCTGACCCATATCTGCCCAATCAATATTTGCAAAGAAATTGTTTAGAGTAGTGGAAATTTTCTGTCCTAACCCTGTCCAGTCTATTGTTTGAATAAAATTATGTATGCTGCTTATAATTCCTGATATGGTCTTTCCCAGCGTTTCTCCAAACCTTGCCCAATCAATCCTGTTTATCAGCCCCATTATGCCATCAGCCATAGCTTTCCCAATAGCCGGCCAGTCTGCAGTTGTCACAAAACCATATAACAGGTCTATGTTTGCCTGGATAAAACTCCCGATTGTAGCGCCAAATTTTTTCCAATCCACCTCATAAATAAGCCCATTTAGGCCTTTTGCTAATGCTTCCCCTAACTTCACCCAATCAATCCCATTTAACAGAAGATATAAGGTGTTTACAATCGTATTAATGCCCTTACCCACCATTCTTCCCAGGGAGTCCCAATTAACGGTTGATACCATGGAGTTGAACAGGCTTACAAACCTTGATACGATTTGAGTAATTTTATCCCCCACATTATTCCAGTCAATCAATGAACTGATACGGGCTATTGCTGCATTGATTTTTTGCCCCAATAATTCCCCAATACCGGAGAAATCCTCACTGTTGAACAATTCTCGTATTTTGTCTGCGGCCTTCTGTACATTCTCCGCAACTTCCACTGTTTTAAACATCTGATCCGGTGACGGTCCGGTGTATTCTTCTTTGTCAGTATTCTTGCCCTGTGCCTGTATCAAGGTATCAAATGCAAATGTGGCCTTTTTGGTTTCCTTTGCAGCTTCCCTTGTAGCTTTTTTTGTTGCATCAAGACTTGCTGCATAATCTTCTTGTACCTGTACCGCCTTTACAAAAGTATCTTTCCCGGCCAGAGCTGACAGTATTTGCGAAATCCAGTTGTTTAGCTCCACCATTTTGGATATTAGCCTTGTTAATGCCGGTGTCACAAATTCTATGATGGGCGCAAATGCTGCCGCAAAGCTGTTCTTTAGTGTTGTTAATGATGATTTCAATTCAGAAATTGTCTGGTTGGTCTTATCGGAATATCGGGCGAGATTATCAATTCCCTCTTTTACCGCAGACGTGATTCCATTAATTGCCCGGTAAAACACACTAAATACAAGTGTACGAAAAAGCATACCCAGTAAGTTAAAGCTTTTCCCTGTCTTCTGTGTATTCTTTCTAAGACCTAACAAAGATCTTGCAATTTGCCCGACTGACTTCATTACACTTTTAGCAAGGTTTAACATCTGTCCTGATGCCCTCTTCGCCAACTTACCAAGAGAAGCAAAAGCCGCCTTTCCTGCTGCTGCCATACCTTTCAATGCAGCTCCCGCAATAACAGGAAGCTTACTAAATCCAGATCGTACAATATTGGGAATATTAACAATCGTAGAAATCAAAGTTTTTTTTACTGTGTTCATTCCCCATAAAACAGAATCTTTCAGGCTTACCATTGAGGCCTGACCGGCAGAAGCTGTTGAATTTAGTGAATCAGAAGCCGTTTTCCCTCCACTGGCAATTCCTTTCAATGCTCCCCCTGCCTGCTTTCCCGCATTTGATACGTTTCCCAAAGAAGAGGCCGCCTGCTGGCTTTCAACATCTATTTGATTCATTACAAGTCCTGCCTGCTGCCCATATAGTTGGACTGCCTGCGCATAGTTCCTGATTTGAGCTGCAGACTTACCAAATACCATTTCCATTGCCTTTGGATCATAACCGGAGCCAACACCTTGTGATGATTGCCCTACTTCCTTCATGGACTTTGAGAAAACATCTTTTACTCTGTCACCCGCCTTTTGAGCGCTGGACACTATTTTTTCAAATTCTGATTTTAAATTTCTGGTTCCCTTTTCTGCCCCATCAGTATTTATTTTCGAATCAATAAGTACTGAGCCATCGTATTGCTCCATGTTCCACCACCTTAAATAAAAAGGCCGACAGCTCCCATTTCTGAAAGCCATCGGCACCACTTAGCCATTAACAAGCACCTTTTTGCCTGTCATACTTATATACAATTTTTTTAACTACTTCCAAAATGATAACATCATCTTTACGCTGTTTGATTTCCACCGTATTCCCCCGGCTATGTATTTCTTCTATCACTTTCTGCATCTCTTCATTCATGTTTCCTCAACTCCGGTTATCTTTTTTCTTATATTTCGCCGTATACTTGCCAACCCTTTCCCTGGTGGCTTTCTCCACCTCTTCATTAATCACCTGAAAAGCGGCATCCATAAATGCCTCAAACAGCAGTTGTCTTTCTTTTCCCACAATAGCCATGGGAGATTGGCCGTCAAATATGGTGTCATATACGTCAGATTTAAAAATAAAATTCAGCTTTTCACGAATTACCTGATTAAACTGCTCCAGTACTTCCGAAGTCTTTTCCAATGTAGCATCATCATCAAGCACAACGGTCCCATCTGGATTAAGACTTACATCTTCCAGCCCGTCCTTTTCTTCTCTCAGTTCTTTCATTGCCTGATTAAATCGTTTCACGATGTCAATATCAGTCGGGTTAAACCGGATTACCCTGTCCGGGTCATCGTTAATACAGAAAGATTTATAACCGTCCGAAAAATTGATACTTTGCATTTTATTACTCATTAATATTTCCCTCCATCATTGCTTTCTCATATTGCTTCATTGCTGCTTCGTACTGCTCCTTTTGTTCTCTCAGGCTTTCTGCTCCCCTCTGCAGAGATTCCGATGTTGCCTTAAGAGCGTAAGGCATGGCCTCCTCTACCTGCTTCACGATAGGTTCAAAACCCTTTACTGCCTCCGTTAACCTACCTAAGCACATTGAAATCATATCCCTTTGGTTTTGTGTATTATTCATGCTTCTTTTCCTCCATCTTTTCGTAGATTGCTGCTAATTCGCAGATAATTACGAATAATAAAATACCAATTGCTATCATGTTTTTAAGTTCCTTTCCTCTTTTATTTTCAAGGTCTGAGCCTTTGATTTAGATACTGCTGCAAACCACTACACCCCCCACTCCGTTTTAAGCTGATTAAGAACCTTCATTTCCTCAGATGTATCTTTTCCAGGGTTGCTATCCGGGTGATATACCTTTGAAAGTGTCCGGTAAAACTGCTTAAGAGTGGCTTTGCTCGCCTCATTTTGTTGACCGCCTGCGGAACCATAGCTGTTGGAACTGCTTCCAGTGTAGTTATTATAGAAATTTTCATAATAACTACGGCTCTGTTCTTGGCTCCTACGCTCATATTCACGCCTTTGTTTATAATTCTCTTCGATTCTTTTTAGAGAATCCGAATTCATCAGGTTTCCAAAAACATCATAACAGCACTTATAATCACGCTCAGTAGCCTCGTACTTTTTTATGAATTCATCAACTCTCTGTTGATATTCCTTTAAAATACGTCTGTGTTCTTCCTTCGCCTTATATTCCTCTGTCTGATGAAATTCTGCTTCTACCAGATCAACGATGGGCTGAAACTTCTCATAAATCATGCTTACAAGTTCTTCCTCCGGCAGGCCTATTTCTTTAACCTTATCACTCCATCTGCTGCCACTTATGTAATCACCGATCCAGCTACTACAATCAATGAGATCATAATATCCAATGGTGCATATTACTGTTTGCTTTTTGCAAACTCTGCCACCTTCCCGGAAACTTTTATGGATACTGATGCGGTAAGCCTTCCTGATCTGGCGTTCATAGCACTCTTGGCTATATTGATACCCATAAGAGGTGTAAGATTCTCCATTCATCGTCCAGTTGGTTTTACGTACTTCAATTTCCTTTGGCTCACCCACCGGCACTGTTTTTTTCTCAATTTCCTGAATAACGCAGTACATCCGTTTCCCTTCCCGTAGTTACTGCCTTATAAACTGTAGTAACCACACCTTTTACTACCCATTACTGATTGCTTTTTGTTCTTAAAAGAATCCGCCTAACAGGCAGTAGCCGGTATTCTTTTCTGACTTTGCGAACCAGCGCCATAAAAGGCAGTCTCTGACGCATCTCTTCTTGAATCAACTCCCGGGCACTGACGCATTCTGGTAATTGTAATGACTCTGCTTCCCTGTACAACTCTGTTAAGCGCGAATTACTCATATCCCGCAAGACTTGAGCAGCAATATTAATATTGGCATTTATGGATTCCTTAGAACACATCCACTTGAATGCATCACGAAGAGTATCTTTGCCAATGTAAGCTTCCAGAATGTCCCGACACATCATAATTCCATTAGCAGTAAGACAAAGTCCTGGCATATTAATAAAATCGATTTGTACGTCCTCCATGTCAATCAGATTTGCATCTGCTATGCGATCACAACATAATCCGGCCCATGTTTCCACCTTGTCTATTTTTAAAAGGTTATACACGCTGATCAATGGCGGACTTAAATCCCTCCTTGCTTTGATTGCTGTTAAAGCCTGATCTTTTACTGATTCCATCGTTTTTTCTCCTATCAATCTTTTTCTGTGGTTACTACCTTTTAGCGCGCAGTAACCACGAATTTCACTTCCAGTAAAACCCTATCTCATTGCCTTATCAACATCCACACCCAAATGTTTAAAAAGTTAACATATTGTCAGTCCGACGGCATATAGAAAATCCGCTCCAGCCTGGACTCTGCGATACAAATCTCATGCATTACCCCTTTTGCCCTAGCTTCGTCTTCATACTTTCCAGCCAGTACCGAATTTCGGCTGTAGCGACTCTTTACGTAAATACCACACCCATTCATGCAATCTTCGATATAGCACTCGCTTAATTCAAGGAATCGCCTTGCATCCTGTGTCCTTATCTTCATAAAGATTCCCCTTTCTTTCCAGTTCGTTTAGGATTGTCAAAGATAGTTCTGTTGCAAATTCGCCTGGATATTTCTCCATAATCTCGATGACTTTTTGATTTACAGAATCCCAATATTTAACATCCGTCCTGGAGCCGACCGGCTGCGCATATTTGAATAACTTCCACACATCTGCAAATAAATCAAATTCTTGCTGTAATTGCTCATTCTTCAACATTTTTTCCCCTAATCATCAAATGGTGTCTTTTTAGTCCTTTTAAAGCCTTCCTGTTGCATTATTATGGTACCTTCTCTCTCAACAAACTGCATTGTAGCCCCATCGAATCCGAAAGGTATTTTGCCAAGTTCGCCCTGCCGGTTCTTCTCAACCTTGATTCCCTTTTGACTGATATCATCCGGATCAGTATTCCATAGCAGAATTATAGCACTTGCGTCCTGCTCCACGTCCCCGGATTCGCGAATTTCTGCCATTGACGGTTCTTTGGTATCCCTGCCTTCACTTACCCGGTTTAGCTGGGATAATAAGATTATATGTACCTGTAATTCCATCGCAAGTGATTTAATCGCTTTAGATACGGCACCGACTTCGCTTGCCCGATTACTATACCACGTATCAGATTTCATCAATTGCAGGTAATCAATAACTATGTAATCCAAATCCAGATGTCGGCATTCATTCCTGATGTCGGTTGGCTTCACCGAGCCGCTGCGAACCATCACCTGATACTGACTAATCTTGCTGTTGGCCGCGGACACCTTGGGCTGTTCATCACCTATATAAGCCTGCGCTTTTCGTATCCGCTTTAGCCCGATACCGGTTTCTGACGATAGCATCCTCTCATAAATCTGCTTGTCGGACATTTCCAAGTTATAAAATGCTCCACGCTTGCCGCTGGTTGACAGGCTCCGGATAATCTGCGTCACAAACGCTGACTTTCCAACTGCCGGACGCGCACCTATAACCGTTATGTCCCCCTTTTCCAGTTCCACAAGCATATCATCTAGCCGGGGGAATCCAAGGTTGATACCATTTGATTCATGCTCTGCAAAGTGGCTCCTCTCATGTTCTGCTACAATCTGCACCATGCTCCGTAGCTTTGTATGTTCTGAACTTTTCAGGGCTTCAAGGTCATTCATTAATAATCCAATTTGGTTTTCAATATCAACTGGCAATACTTTAACAGAGTTTAATATAGCCAATAACTGTGCAGCCTTGTAATTACTGGTCAGTACATCCGCATAACTCCTTATCTCTGTTGTGGTCATTGTTGAGTTGATACACTCTCTCAGTCCATCAAGGATAATGTTTTCAGGATATCCATATCCTTGTAGCCTCTGAGACAGACTTACAAGATTAATTCGTTCACCAGTATCATACATCCTGACAATTTCAATATAAACTTTTTGGTATAGTTCCTCCCGGAACATCTCCGGCCTGAGTTCATCATAAACGGTGTTAATTGAGTTGATATCCATCAGCAGCGCACCTATAATTGATCGTTCTGCTAATCTGCTCATATTTCGCTCCCCTCTATGTAGTCAAGGATATTCTTGTTCATGAAGGTATCAAAGTTCTTGTAAAATTCGACTTTGGTTCCTTCCTGCTGCCGTTCATTCACATAGCTGGCAACAGCTATATATATCTGCCGCCGGTCCAGGCGATACCTTTGACCATTAATCAGCCTCCCGGTCTTTCCGACAAAGCCGCGATAATATTCAAATGCTTTTGCCTTTCCCCGCTTTTTAGGATATATGGTGTAAATTTTCTCGAAATCATCTCTCTGTTTTTCAAGCACTGGAGTATCTCGTGCGGCTTCTGCTGCACAAGAGCTTTTATTATCCTTACCTAACCTAACCTGTGCTTCCATTTTGGAAACATCTTGTATACAGTCTGTATCCAGAGAGTAAATTCCATTGTCAACCCTCAATATTTCACGCTCTTTTATGTATATTGTTGACTTGTATCTGTCCTTCTGAATATAATTGTTCTGCCCCCAGTGCCGAATTACAATAACTCCGCTCTCAAATGGCTGTATATAGCCTTTCATGACGAGTAGCCTCAAATCATCTTCACCGCAATTAACTACCTTTGCTATTTTTTTTGGTGATGATACAAATCCGTCATCGTCTGCTCGCATCCCCAAATGAAAATACAAGTTTTGCGCAGTGGCGGACATCTCAAGGAAATTATCCGTATCCACCACGTCAAGACTAAACATGCGCCTATTAGCCATTTATTTTATTTCCCCCTGTTGCCTTATATAGTTTCTTGCTGACCGTAAAGCCGCAAAGGTATTTCTGGCTCGGCTTTCCAGTGTTCTTATAAACTGCTTCACCTCCTGGTCACTGCTCGGCAGGAAATAGCCTCCTCCATCGTGACAGGTAGAAAGTATTACTGCTCCGGCCGTCCTCTCTCTTGCGATCTCCTTTTGCAGTTCCCGGACATTATCAAACTTAAGGTATGTACATAATTCCTGTGCGCTGATAGCATTTTCCTTTCCTGTCTGTAAAGCCTCCATAACTATAAACGGTAAGGTTTTGTCAGGTTCTACGGTTGCCGCCGTTTCCTGCATTGGTGTGTGATTCTGGGCTTCTTCCATTAGCCCTGTGCGTTTTTCTTCCTGCATAGTCATGCCCCCGTTAATTCATTGATGTACTGATCAATTTTTACCCGGTCCCAAAGAACGCGTTTTCCAACTTTCACCTTGGCCCCAATCTCTTCACCCAACTTCATAGCATTATTACGCCCGAGGTTTGTGTAGGCTCGTAACTCTTCCGTATCCATCAAACGGCTTTCTCCTGATACTGTATTCATTGCCCTTAGTCTCATCTTGTTTTCCTCTCTTTCTGTTTAACTTTGTTTAAATAATGATTGATATCAGTCACTATTTATAGTATTATAGTAACATAAATGTTAACTTTTAGCCATCAACTAAATGTACGCCATATAAAGTTAAGAGCCTAGGAGGATAAATAATGGACAATAATGATCAAAACTCATATATTCGTAGAATTCAGGGCGAAAGAATTAAAGAATGCATGAGGGACCGTAATATAAAAAGCAATGAACTTGCCGAAGAATTAAACTATACACCGCAACATATAAGTTATGTTATCAATGGAAAAAGGCGTCTGACCAAAGATATGGCAATATCTATTGCAGATTATTTAAACAAAACATCTCCAACTAAAACGCAGTTAATAGAAATGCCTTACCGTGAACTTTCTGCAGAAGATAAGGAAGAATATGCCGATGATGTTGAAAATGGCTTTGTGGCCATTGGTTATGATGATTTTGATGATATTGATTATAGATATTTATTATGTGAAACAGATTGCAAGACTAAATTTGAGCACTTCGAAACACCTCCGCAAAAAGATATAGATACTCTATTAAAAAATGGAATCAAGGCCATTCTACACCATTGTGGCTATGACTTAGATATTAAATTATGTCCTGATATCACACGTTTTAAAAACATAAAAAGTAATCCATCTTGTCCATCTTTTGTCGAGGTGCTGCAGAAGACACTATTAGTAGAAGAGCACTCTAGCCAAATAATCCGCTTATCGGATGGCAAAACCATAGATTTACTACCAGCCGAATTATATCAATTATTTCAGGATTATATAAAAGCCATCCTTAGTATAACTGAAAGAGAAATAGAACGTAAAGTATGGTATGATCAGCTCAAATCCACAAAGTAAAAATGACACCTAATCTTTCCTTTGATAATTTGCATTTTCCACGGGATTAATAATTAAAGCACTTACCTCCTTGCTCAATTATCAGATTTTTACAAACAAAAAGCGTAGGAACAGGCAATCCAAAACTGGACTATCCTATTCCTACGCATTGTTATATCCTCCAAGTTGCGTCCTGGAGTGCTTGTCAATATTTTATATGCTTATAAATATAATGCCAGATGGGGAGGGGAATTCAAGCGAAAAGTCTTATTTTAAACACTTTTTTAGACACCATGATACCTGATACACCAATGATCTAAAACTTAGGATTGACAATTATCAATATTCTTTGAATTCTGCTAAATACTTTTGAAAGAAATCAGAATCCTCACCACTAACATCCCCAAGCCATGTAAACATCATTAAAATTTCAATAGACTTCTTTTTACCATTCAAAAATGGTTTGTTTCCAAATCTACTATAATATCCATTTATATTAAATAAATTTGTTCTATTTTTATAGTTATATTTATAGATATGGCCTCTATATGGGTGATCTGATTTGTTTTTGCTACCAGAAGGCAACATATCTACATTGTTATAAAATTCTTCCGTCAAATACTTCTTAATAGCAACGGCTAAATTTACATTATACTTGATATATGTATCATTAAGCCATGTGGTAATCTTTTCGGAAATTTGAGGAAAGCCAAAGTACTCATATTCTCTTTTTGTAACTACAGCATGATATTCTTTTATAAACTGGTATAACCTCTCTGTTTCATCTCTTAAACAAGGACGTTTCTTTATCAACTCAGCATAGCAATTATAGGATATTGTGCGAAATTCACTATCTTCAAATGTAAGAAGAAAACCAGATGTATTATCACAGTATTTTTGTATGGTTTTACTTACTTGATGACCTGTTTCGTCATATATTGTCACAAACCATCTACTAAGTTCGGGAGAATACTCTCTAAGAGCTTTCTCATATTTATTTATTCGTTCATTTTCTTCTGCCGAGTGATCTTCAGCACCTTCCAAGGGAAGATAATTGCTGAAATATTCAAATATGTATTCAATTGACTTTTTAATGTTGCTTACCTTTAGCTCCATATCAAATTCATTTAGATGATCTTCCATTTTTCTTTTGGCTATGTATTCTTCTAATCTTATCATACTCAACCTCTTTTATAATTAGCATATTTCAAGCAAGGATATTGCATCACCTATTCCTGATCTGGTGTAAGTGTTAACGGCTCCACAACCATTTTATTATCTCTATCCAGAAGTAAAACTTTCCAGGTTCTGCAATCAGCGTGCTCTTCAGCATTTTACTATAATTCACCCAAGGAAAATAGACGGGGTAGCCCGCCTCTGAGATAATCTATCTTCTTGTTATAGCTATAATAATAGCCGTTACTACTATAATGGCAACCGCTACGCCTGCAAGCATCATAATTGACATTAGCTATCTCCTTTGCTTTTCTTTTATCATATCACTGATAGCAGTAAAAGAAAAGAGACACCGGGTGGGTGCCTCAATCTTTATTACTTTCCTTTCGTGCAATGAAAATGTCATTCGCTACATAATAACCCTTTAACTTATTAATCCTTTTTAATTCAGCATACTTAATATTTGTGATTACCACAACTTCTGAATTAACCCTATAAGCCAAGAACCCCGCGATAGACCACAACGGATTAAGATATAAAAGGTTAAGCCTGATATACAGATATCCTATCAACAAAAACATTATAAAATTAACAGCAATAACTCCGTAATCTTGAAAATCTATTGATAGAATAGGAATAATATAAGTCATCATATAGCTTATAATTGTATCATCTGGTCGCTCCAACTCAGTAATTATTAATTGCTTTGTTCCAGTACCTCTTAGAATTATCAAAGTACTTAACAGAGATACTAAAATACCTATGCCCATGCATATTAAAAAAGCGACTTTCTTTATTGTTAATACGTCGAAAACCGTTTTCAATTTACCAAAATGCAAGATAAGAAGCATAATATACAATGGGAAATAAGAAGAAATAAACATAGACATTTTTACTGTCAATCGTTTTATTTTGCATCACTCCCTAAATTTTATTATCAATTCCTGGTTTTTCTTTTATTAAGCTCATATAATAAGAATCTCTAGCTAATCTTATTATATCCATTAATTGCCCTTTGTGTTCATAAATTATGCCTTCTCTTGGAACTGCTTGTATTTCTACTTGTAACTCAAACAACTCTATAGTTTCAACAACGTTACTAAAATTGTCAAAACAATTTTCCAAGTCATTTTCCTCCTTAAGCATTTTTGTCAAAACCTTTTGGATTCTCATGTCATTCATACAATCTTCTTCAAATAGATCCATATTTATAATTTTATCGGCACAACGAATGCGGTCAATTGCAGTTTGCGCTTTATTAACAAATTGCTCATTTAAACGAAATATTCTTTCCAAAGCCACATGACTTAAAATTGCAATCTCATCTTCAAATACGATAATATCTATTTGCCCATCGAGCCCCAACATTTTACTATCGATTCGATTCAGCATATTTCCATGGAATGCAGCTATCAGTCCTTTAGAGTAAAGGCGCTTAAACTTTGTAACGCGTCTAAACAATTTGATGCTATTACCCTCATTATCTTCAAGACTCAAGCAATAAAAGGAAAAATTGTCTGCTTCTTCTTCTGCGTCTTCCACGTTACCAATATCAAGACTTCCTATAACTTCTTCGAAATTCCCAACATAGTCAATATTGCAAGTCTCGATTGTTCCATCCCTATACCCCGTTGGATTAAATTCTACCTGCTCATATTCTTGAAAATCTTCAATATAACTTCTTATGTATTCACGCAACGTTCCGAATATAGTAGGATCAACTTCCGGTGAATAAGAAATATATCCCTCTTTCTTTTTCCTTACAAAATATAGCGCCTGAGTCAAATCATTTTTAATCAACAGTTCACTAACGCGATGCAAATTCATAATCATCCCCCCATCGACATTTTTCTTTATTATATCACACGTCTAATGGGAAAACGTTCCAAAAAATTGTAGATTGCTTTGTCTAATTAGTATAGAACATTTGTTCTGATTAGTAAAATACATATTAGTTATGGCTACCATTCATTGGTATAAGTAAAAGATACTCTATCTCTAGGAGGTCTTTTACCCGGATAAAATATGAGAAAAGTATAAACCGGACGAATCAGCCACCAAACTGTTACACCTGACTGCCTCAAGACCCCGTCCTGATCTGGTGTTAGGGTCACTAGCATTCCACGAAAAACTTAATTTCAGTCCTCGTGACATAAGGAATATTTATTCCCTTTTGACACCACTTTGACACCACTTTCTATAAATACTGATAAAACATGATAAAAAGAAAACCACCAGTTTTCTATGAGATAAAGCATGATAGACCATGATAAAACCAGTTTCAAAGAACATCAGCTTCCCAAGCTGAGGAGGCGGGTTCGATTCCCGTTATCTGCTTTTTATTTTACCCTGGTAAATGCAAGAATTCCTTGTAAATGCCAGGTTTTTTTGTTTTTCCCAGGCCCGGCCCCCTCTTTGATTCTGCTGCTGGAAATCCAGTGAACGCTGCTGTCCCATGAGCTCCGGTTAAGCCAGTGTTTCGGAATATTTAATCAAAATGTCTTCATCTATTTCCGCTGCTTTCCTTCTTTAATTTAAAAAATATGAATAAAAATTCATCATAATGATTGAAATATACATTTTTATGTGTTATAATTTAGATGAATGTTTAGCCACATTCATGTAATCTTTGGTAGGGTCCGACTAAATATAGTCGGGCTCTTTATATATTCCGTTTTAGGGCTCCACTTTCTTTTCACCGACAAATCTCCCCAGCCCCGGGTCCAGACACAAACTCCCATGCTTAAACGCCGACACGGTCCTGTCTCACATTGAATATTTCGGGAACACGCTCCGGCTGGGCCTCTTCCGGCAATAAAAAACCAACTACCGTATATTGATAGTTGGTTATACACTCATTTATAAAGAACCTTTTGCCTCTTTCCAATCAACAAACAGATTGTAGCGACTTGTCTTAAAACGCAAAACGCAGTAGTCTGGGTCTTCCGGTCCGGTGAAATTATCTTCAAGACCCTCGTACCACATCTCTTTCTTTACATCCGGGTCCGTTAATATCTCTATTGTACCCACCAGTGTGATATTGTGGTCTATTGCATTAAAACAAACACTTGCCAAGTTGCATTTTCTAATGCGATCAGACTTATTGCTTTCAAGCCCGGTGCAGAATGTAATCCAGTTGATACCGTCTGCCTTTGATGCGGATATGGTGGAGGCAGTTGGATATCCATCTTTGTCTATCAATGCCAATACGCAATACCCCTCATTTCCTCCACCGGTCTTTTTAGCAATCATTTCTCCGGCTCTAGCAATCATTTCTTCATTCATCCCATTTACCTCCTGTTTATCATTTGAAACAAGCATATCACATGAATTAAGACAACAGTATGTCATGTTCATGGCACAGTCTAAACTTTTATCCGGCTATTGGGCGTATTATATTCCTGCTTTATATTACCATATTGCAAAAAACTGCCAGCTATCCTTTGTCTTGGTCACAATCTGCAGCATTAGCCAGCCTAATAAATACCTTTTGCACTTCCTGCAGCAGGAAATTCAATTCTACATCTCCTTTTTTCTGAAATTCCCGATTTTTTATAACAGTGTTTTTTATGACACATATATTAGAATAAAATGTATAAATGGTGACTAACCGCATGTTTATTTCCGAAAACTCAAATCCTGATGCTGGTAATATGCCAACCTTTCCATCAGATTATGGACCGAACCCCTTTGTTATTGATCTTAACAAAGCGGCACAGCAAAACGATAATTTCCGCTCGGCTTTATGGACAGGAACTTATTTACAGGTGATTCTGATGAACATTCCTGTGGGTGAGATCATTGGAATGGAAGTCCACCCTGATCACGACCAGATCTTACGAATAGAGGAAGGTTTAGGCCTGGTTCAGCTGGGGGCAGATAAGTTCTCAATGTACGGACAATATCTGGCATTTACAAATTATGCAGTATTCGTACCCGCAGGTACATGGCATAACATCATTAATATTGGCAATGAGCCGCTTAAAATCTCATCTTTTTATGCTCCTCCCAATTACGAATCGGGTATGGTCCAGAGAACGAGAATCCCAGATTCTGCCTTGTAAGACATTTTTAAATAAAACCTTTTTTTCATACAGCCGGCAGGATTCCACCCGATCTTGCCGGCCACTCCTTTTATGAGCCAAACTCTCAATATATAATACATAAATAATTTTTCGGATCGGGCATAAATTTCCTATTTCAAAAAATAGTTGCTATGGAAACTATTTTGCATTATAATACTTTTCAGGAGGAAAAAAAATGAAAAATATCGATCAATATATTCCCGGCATAAATAAGGGAATAAGAATTTATTATGACAGAGGCCTTCAAAAATATAAAATAGGCTGGGCACAGCAATTTTTGTTGGAATATATTTATACCAATCCAGGCATTCACTCACAAACCCTGACGGACACTTTTTATGCTGAGAAAAGCACAATCTCAAAAGGATTAAAGCGTCTATATGAAGAAGGATATATACGTATCGAATCTGATACATCTGATCATCGTTCAAAAAAAATATATGCAACAGAAAAAGCGGACGAAGTGATTAAGCATATAAGACATCTGCAGACCAGACTTCATCAGTCTCTTGAAAAAAATTTTTCTGAGCAGGAATTATCTTATCTGAAATGCAGTTTGGAAAGATTACAGGACAATTTACGCGCAGTATTATTGACATCAGAGGAGGACCCGCAAGATGAGTGACATATCATGCAGCATACAAAAGAACCCTTTAGAAAGCGACAGCATATGGAAGCTGATTCGAAAATTCGCAATACCTGCAACAATCAGCGGACTTGTAAACTCTTTATACAATATTGTAGACCAGATTTTCATAGGCCAAAGCATCGGACCGCTGGGAAATGCCGCAACAAATGTCGCCTTTCCGCTTGTTATCATAATGACAGCTTTATCCATGATGATTGGAATTGGAGGCGCATCACAGTTCAGCCTTAAACTAGGGCAGAATGATAAAGAAAAAGCCGGCCGTTATATTGGCAACAGCATCATTCTGGCAGTTATTTCGGGAGTATTTCTTGCCGTTATTGTACTGATATTCCTGCACCCGCTTATGATTGTTTTCGGTGCGAGAGGTGACGTTTTAACTTATTCAAAGCAATACACAGGCATTACAGCAATAGGTATTCCTTTCGCTGTCGTCAGTTCCGCTTTAAGCCAACAGATCAGAGCTGACGGCAGCCCCCGATATGCCATGTTCAGCATTTTATTCGGTGCTATCTTAAATACGGTTTTAGATCCGCTGTTTATCTTTACTTTTGATATGGGAATTCAGGGCGCCGCTCTTGCAACAATCACCGGACAAATAGTTTCTTCTGCTATCATACTTTTCTATTTCAGAAAATTCCGTTCACTGAAACTGACAAAGGCTCATTTTATACTTCGATTATCTACAGTTAAAGATATTGCTTCCCTGGGCATGGCAGCATGCATGAACCAGTTAGCCGTAACGGTTGTCCAGGTTGTTTTAAACAACTCTCTTGGACATTATGGAGAATTTTCTGTTTATGGCAGAGATATTCCTCTGGCTTGTGTTGGTATCGTATCAAAAGTAAGCTCTATTTTTACCTCTGTTATGTTCGGCATCTCACAAAGCTGCCAGCCAATTATGGGATTTAATTATGGAACAGGAAATTATAAGCGCGTAAAAGAAGCATATAAATGCGCTGCAACAATCATCGTTGCGATTGGTACTACGGCATTTCTGTGCTTTCAACTGTTTCCCGGACAGATTATTCGGATATTCGGACAAGGCAATGAATTGTACTATCAATTTGGCATTCGTTATTTTAGAATCTTCCTCTTTTTTTCATTCATAAACGGAATACAAATTTTAACATCCAGCTTCTTTTCCTCCATCGGACGGGCAATGCGGGGTACAGTGATGTCTTTAAGCAGACAAGTATTTCTCTTTCTGCCGCTTGTCTTACTGCTCCCACTATGGTTAGGAATTGATGGGATATTATATGCCGGTCCGATTGCTGACGGAGTAGCTGCAATCATAGCGTTAACATTCTATCGTGAAGAAATAAAGCTCTTTAATAAAGCAAAAACTCCCAGTATATAGCTCTGGGAGTCTCAGTTTCAATATATGCGCTTAATACCTGACCTGGAATCCATTTTCTTCTACCGGAGATATCCGTTCTGTCTGGAAACCGTCAATTCTGATGTAACGATCCTGCCTCAAACGTTCAAACAGGCGGTCCATTTCCACCTCTGTTCCCTGCAGTTCCATTTCCACCCGGCCGTCATCTAAGTTCTTTACCCAGCCCGTTAGGCCAAAGCCCCTGGCAAGCTGCTGGGCACGGAAGCGGAATCCCACTCCCTGAACCCGACCGCTGACATAAATGTGCTTTCGGATCTTTTCCCATTTTTCCATTACTGTCACCTATGCCCTGACATCCTGGGGTATCAGGGCTTCTCCTTTTTTCATTAATAGCATCTCATCAAAGGCTTCAACCGGCATTGGCTTGGCGAACACATATCCCTGGATCACATCGCAGCCAGCTGATGTTAAAAAATCCACGGTTTCTACGTACTCCACCCCTTCTGCGATGGTTCTTATCTGAAGTTCCTTTGCCATGTTTATGATATTGGATATGACGATCCTTTCCCGTTTTATATCCGTGCTTTTCCTGAAAAACATAATATCCAGCTTTAGTACGTCAATGGGAAGATTCTTTAACAGATTCAGGGAAGAGTATCCTGAACCGAAATCATCCAAAGAACATACAAACCCCTTTTTATGCAGCCGGCTCACTAAACCGCTGAAAACAGTGTCATCATTCAGCATGACCGTTTCCGTAAACTCCAGTTCCAGAAGGCCGTCAGGTATCTGGTATTTTTCTTTCACTCTCCCGTAAAAATCCACAAAATCTTCCCGCAGCATTCCGATCTTGGAAACATTGACAGCCAGGTTCACCGGTTCCCTGCCGGACTTTAAATAGTTGCAAAGCCATTGACAGGCGACTTCAAACATATATCTGTCAAGCTTCACGATCTTTCCGTCACGCTCCATAAGAGGTATGAACATCCCTGGCGGTATGGTGCCTTTACGTGGGTTCTCCCATCTCACCAAAACTTCTCCCCCTACAATCCGGTTTCCCTTCTGAATGGATACCTTGGGCTGGATAAATGCCTTAAATTCCTGGTTCCTGATTGCCCTGTCAATCTCGGATTCCAACTCGGATTCATATACCACTTTATTGCGTATTTCCTTATTATAAAAGCCGAACTGATTTCCTGGCTGGCTTTTTACATGCTTCTGAGCAATATTCGCCCGGTTTACGATCCGTTCAACGGACAATTCCCGATCTTCTTCTTCCAGACAATAAACGCCCATGCACAGCTCCATGGTAATTCTTTTACTGGAAGGCAGCTCCCTGCTTTGAAAAAACTCAACCAGCTTATTAAACCAGCTGCGCATATCCTCCCTGGATTTGTATTTATGAAGTCCTGCAAAATTATCGGCTGATACTCTGCAAAATAGCGATTCCTCTTCCCCATAATCCCGAAACAGATTGGCAATGGAAGTGAGGATTCTATCCCCTTCCTCATATCCTAAAATATCATTGATAAATTTAAATTTCTTTATATCGCAATACCACACTGCATAAGAAGAAATATCATCTTCCTGAATTGCCCGCTCCGCTTCTCTTTTAAAGGAAGAAAAATTTCTGCACCCGGTCAGGCTGTCCCTATAGGCCAGTTCCAGAAGGGCCTCCTGATTTTGATTGATGATTCTGCACTGACGGCAGAAAAAATAAAGGAACAGTACCGAGGACAGCAAAATCAACGTTCCGATTCCCGCCTCTATGTGCCTGGTCCTCATGCTGTATTGAGGAAAAACGCTTAATACATACCAGTCATTGATTCCCAGAGGAATCAAAACAGCCGTTTGACGCCGGTTGTCCTGAGAGACCATGGTAAAAGGGATCTGACTTCCCTTTTTTATTGCTTCCTGAACCTTCTCCTGCTCCCTTACTCCGGCGCTTCCTGCGATCACTCTTCCATGCTGGTCAAGAATTTCCGAAAAGCCTTCTCCAGCCAGAATAGCGGCATCAATCATGCTGCGCACCATGTCTCCGGAATTTGTGGCATAAAGAAGACCTACAGGCTGATCCTCTCTGTTCCTTACAGGAACTTTATAATAATCATCATAATGGTCCGATTCCATCCAACCAGAGCCGTCTGCAAAGCCCACCTTCATAAACCGGCTTCCATCGTTAATCTCATTTATGATCCGGTCCATCTGTTCCTTATTATCCGGATCCAAGGCTTCAAGGCATACAGCCAGGCCTTTAAGAGCATGAAAATCCCCCTCCATTTGATTCTTAAGGGTCACCTGATTCTGTTTTGCCGCACTGTAAAAATATGCAACATCCTTTTGCTCATTTTTTTTTACCATATATGTTAAAAACGTAAAACAGCATGTAACAAAAATCAAACAAAGGAACACAGGAACCAACATTCCTCCTTTTTTAATTTTTACGTCTTCCATCTTTTGCATAGAAAATTAACCCCTTAGAAATAAGCTTTCTCTATTAGAACCTTTCACTAATTATAGCTTTTTATGGAAGGTTTGGCAATCATTACGTAATTTAAGTTTTTTTTCATGAAAGGGTTGATTTTTTATGCCTTTGCTGGTATACTATCAAAGGTTCAAATGTTATATTGAAAAACCGGATTGCTTCCGTAGCGCAGTTGGTAGCGCAACGCATTCGTAATGCGTGGGTCGGGGGTTCGAGTCCCCCCGGGAGCTTATGTAAAACCTCGTGTTTGCGGGGTTTTTTCTTATTTATATTAAGCTATTAAATCTAGTCCTTTTGATCTCAATTCTCGGTAAAATCCAGCTCAGCTGGTTCCAAAATCTTCCATATTATCGGCATAAAAAAGAAAGAACACAAATCAGCAAATTTGTATTCTTTCTACTCAATCCCGGAAATTTTAAGTTTTATATCAGAGAAGCCGTTATAATCGACATCTTATAGACTTCATCTGCATTACAGCCTCTTGAAAGGTCATTGATAGGAGCGTTCAGCCCCTGCAAAATAGGACCAAATGCCTCAAAGCCCCCCAATCTCTGTGCAATCTTATACCCAATGTTGCCTGCATCAATGTTAGGGAAAACAAACGTATTGGCATGTCCTGCTACTAAAGAACCAGGAGCTTTTGTCTTAGCCACTACAGGAGAGAATGCTGCGTCAAATTGCAGTTCTCCATCCACAGGGAAGTCCAGATCCATTGCCTTTAATTTCTCAGCTGCATTGTGCACCTTATCAACAGATTCCCCTTTGCCGGAACCGAGAGTGCTGTAAGACAGCAGTGCAACCTTCGGATCAATGGAAAAGGTCCTTGCTGTTCTGGCCGTTTCCAATACAATTTCAACCAGCTCGTTTTCATCAGGGTTAACATTAATGGCACAGTCACCCATGGCATACATTTCATTTCCCTCTTCTGCCTCACGATAGAGAATGAAACAGCTGGAAACAATTTTGCTGCCAGGCTTGGTTTTGATCAGCTGCAAGGCAGGCCTTACTGTATCAGCAGTGGAATAGGTGGCTCCGCCCAGCAGGCAGTCCGCTTTCCCTATTTTAACCAGCATGGTGCCAAAGTAATTGGATTTTGCAAGCGCAGCGCGGCAGGCCGCTTCATCCATCTTTCCTTTTCTCAGCTCTACCATTTTGGTTACCATTTCTTCAATTTCCCCATAGCTAAGGGGATCTATTTTCTCGATACCATGAATGGACCAGCCACATTCCTTGGAAGCTGCTTCGATTTCATCAGGGTTCCCCAGAAGAATGGGGGTGAGGATGCCTTCTTTGTAAAGGCGGCTTGCTGCTTCTAAGATTCTGGGGTCAGTGCCTTCTGTAAATACGATTTTTCTCTTCTGCTCTTTCAATGCAGCAATCATAGGATTGAACATGTTTTTACCTCCGTTATTTAAATTTTTTATTATATAAAGTATAATTCCAATCACATGAATAAATCAACAGGATTTCTTTCGTTTTTAGAATGTTTTGACTGCTGAATTGACACATTCCAAGCCTTATGTAGGATGCCCATTCCAAATTCTTTATAACCAGCTCTTTTATCTCCTGCTCTTTCCTCTTTTTTCCAGATCGTTCTTTTACCGGTCTCAAAGTTCGTATATCACATATGTGATCCTTATATCAGCAAGGGATCATGAAGCAGCATTATAAATCAGCCTTCCCATCATGCATCCGAACTTTTTTCCTTTTTAGCCTTGTACATTTTTTCATCTGCCCTGTGAATCAGTTCCTCTGCAGTCACGGGAACATCCTTCATGGTTTCTATTCCATAAGAAATGGAGAGAGGGATCTCTCCCATGGGCGTTATTTCAATATCTCTTTTTATACGCTCCACAACCTCCCTGGCCTGCCCTTCATCAGTTCCACTCAGGCAAAGAAGGAATTCATCTCCCCCATACCTTGCGGCCCACACGCCCTCAAGGCAAATATTCCGGGAAATGACTTCACCGGCCGCCTTAATGGCCGAATCTCCCGCATCATGCCCATAAAGGTCATTAATGGATTTGAAATTATCAAGGTCAATAAAACATACAGACAGCGGTGCATGCTTGAGGGAAGCATCAATAATGTCAACAGGAAGACGCTCATCCACAAAGCGCCTGTTATAAATAGAGGTGAGAGGATCTCTCACAGCCGCATCATTAAGCTCCTTGATAAAGCGGGAAAAGATTTCTCCTTCATTATAATCACCGGTTCCGATAAACATTGTATCCGTGGCATTTTTTAACAGCTCCAACACTGCCGGGCTGGCGGCATTTTCAATGGGAATTGACGTCACAAGAAGAACTTCATCCCCGCTTCTTTCCATCTTCACAAAGCTTCTGTTTTCCTGATAAGCTCTTACAGAAATACAGTTATCGCAAATCCTGTTGTTCCCCCAATAATGATAGCATACATCCTGTGTGACAGCCAGGGATGACTGCCGGTAGTCCAGCACCCTTTTGTGGACCGGATCCACCAGGCGTACCACATCATACATTTTATAAAAGAAATCCAGTTTATCTTTTATCTCATCCAGCGAAATATGATCCATTTTCACCTCGCAATACTCATAAATCCCGTACATAATTTATAAGTGGCAATGTTGTTTCCCTATATGTAAAAGCAACGGTTTTTCCGTAAAAGGCAAGCATCTCTTTTTCTCCATCTGATAAAAAATTGGATATCCTCTTGCCCATATTTTAAAAATGATCTGCTTAACGCAAAAACCCCCAGGCTGCCCTGAAGGTTTTTATTATGACCTATCCGAGAATCGAACTCGGGTTTCCGCCGTGAGAGGGCGGCGTCTTGACCGCTTGACCAATAGGCCATGAAACAAATATAGTTGTTGCAGAATCGAGGCGACAAGATTCGAACTTGCGACCTCTGCGTCCCGAACGCAGCGCTCTACCAAACTGAGCCACGCCTCGATTACGTTAGGTAGTATAATACAAATCCCAGCGTATGTCAACCTTATTTTCAAAATTTTTTTATTATTTTAAAATTCTGGAAAAATTCCCATAAAATTCAGTTACCATCTTGTCAGAGAAACTCCCGGGCATCTGAGGCTCTCATTTTCCCTCATCAGCCCAGGTCAAACAAGGACAGCTGATTGGATTCCGGCAGCTCAAAAAGAAGGCCTAAATCCCCCATCAGATCACATACGGTCTTGCTGACCTTTGTTCTGTTTCTGAAATCTTCTCTGGACAGGAAGGCTCCATCCTTTACCGCATCCACGACGGCATCGGCCGCCTTTTCTCCCAGTCCGTCAATGCTGCTTAAGGATGGCATCAGCTTGCCGTCAATGATCTGGAAATGCCTTGCCTTTGCCCGGTAAATGTCAACGGGCATAAAGTCGTACCCCCTGGCGTACATCTCCTGTACGATCCTCATATCCCTTAAGGTGTCCTGTTCCTTTTTGGAAAGAGTATCCATCCGCTTCTTATAGTCAGCCAGATAATATTCCAGCTTATCCCGCCCCTGGCACATCAGCTCATAGCTGAAGCCATTGGCCCTGATACTGAAAAAGGAGGCATAATAAGCCAGAGGATAAAACACCTTGCAATAGGCAATTCGCCAGGCCATCATAACATAGGCAGCAGCATGGGCCTTAGGGAACATGTACTTGATCTTCTTACAGGACCAGATATACCAGTCAGGAACTCTGTGGGCAATCATTTCCTTCTCCCACTCCTCTTTTAACCCCTTTCCCTTTCGGACGCTCTCCATGATGGAGAAGGATAAGCCTTCTTCAATACCCATTGATATCAAATAGATCATGATATCGTCACGGGTACAGATCGCCGTCTGAATGGTCGCCGTCCCCTCCTGGATCAGGGTCTGGGCATTTCCCAGCCACACATCCGTACCGTGGGCAAGGCCGGCAATGCGCACTAAGTCAGAAAAATACTTGGGCTGTGTATCAATCAACATCTGCATGGCAAAATCCGTACCAAACTCCGGAACGCCCAACGCTCCAAGCTTACATCCTCCAATATCCTCAGGCGTGATCCCTAAGGCTGAGGTGTCCTGAAACAGGGACATGACCTCTTTGCTGTCCAAGGGAATATCCTTTACCGGGTCAAATCCGATTAGATCCTGAAGCATACGGATCATGGTAGGATCATCGTGCCCCAGAATATCAAGCTTTAACAAGTTATGGTCAATGGAGTGGTAGTCAAAATGCGTGGTCACCGTCATGGTAGTCATATCGTTTGCAGGCCGCTGAACCGGAGTAAAGGAATAGATCTCCTCCCCGTGAGGAAGCACGATAATTCCGCCCGGATGCTGTCCGGTAGTCCTTCTGACCCCCACACATCCCTGCACGATCCTGCCGATTTCACAATTACGCTTTCTCACTCCATGCTCTTCGTAATAATTTTTCACATAACCAAAAGCTGTTTTATCCGCCAGAGTACCAATGGTTCCTGCACGGAAGGTCTGGCCCTTGCCGAAAATGACCTCTGTGTAGTCATGGGCTTTACTTTGATACTCACCGGAGAAGTTTAAGTCAATATCAGGTTCCTTATCTCCCTTAAAGCCCAGGAAGGTTTCAAAAGGAATGTCAAATCCGTCCTTTGCCAGGGGACGTCCGCACACCGGACAAACCTTATCCGGCATATCACATCCCGCCATACCGGAAAACTTTTTTACTTCTTCTGAATCAAAATCATAATAATGACAGGAGGCGCAATAATAATGAGGGCTTAAGGAGTTTACCTCCGTAATACCTGAGAGATAAGCCACAAAAGAAGAACCTACAGATCCTCGTGAACCTACCAGATACCCATCTTCATTGGATTTCCAAACCAGCTTCTGGGCGATGATATACATAACCGCAAACCCGTTGGAAATGATGGAATGAAGCTCCCTTTCCAACCGCTCCGTAACAATCGTCGGAAGGTTTTCTCCATAGATGGCATGGGCTCTGTCATAACAGATCTTTCTTAAATCCTCGTCAGAGTTTTCAATGACAGGCGCACACTTATCCGGGCGTACCGGAGAGATCTTTTCACACATGTCGGCAATTTTTCTTGTATTTTTTATTACCACTTCTTCTGCCTTATTGGGGCCTAAGTATTCAAATTCCTTTAACATTTCCTCTGTGGTCCGTAAATACAAAGGCGCCTGATCGTCAGAATCCTTAAAGCCCTGGCCTGTCATAATGATCCTTCTGTAAACCTCATCCTCAGGATCCAGAAAATGAACGTCACATGTGGCGCAGACCGGTTTTCCAAACTGCTCTCCAAGGGTCACGATCCTTTTGTTGATGTCGATCAAATCCTGCTCTGACTTTACCGTACTTTTTTCATCCCTGAGCATGAACGCGTTGTTTCCCAAAGGCTGTATTTCCAGATAATCATAAAAGTTCACCAGCTTTGCAACCTCTGCATCAGAAACACCCCGAAGCAAGGCCTGGTAAAGCTCGCCGGCTTCACAGGCAGAGCCTACGATCAGCCCTTCCCGGTTCTGGTTCAGCACGCTTTTGGGAATCCTGGGCCTTCTGGCATAATAATCAATATGGGAACAAGAGATCAGGCGGTAAAGATTCACCCTTCCCACATCGTTGGCAGCCAGTATGATCACATGATAGGTCGGAAGCTTTTTAATCATATCCGCAGACATGGCGCTTAACCCGTTCAGCTGATCAAGAGTTTCCACCCCCCGTTCCCGGAGCATTTTCACAAATTTTACAAATATCTCAGCCGTACAGCCCGCATCATCAACCGCTCTGTGATGGTTTTCCAGCGAAATGCTCAGCGCCTTTGCAACCGTATCCAGCTTAAAGCGGTTAAGGTTTGGAAGAAGAAGCCTTGCAAGTGCCACAGTATCAATGACTGTGGGCTGAAAGGGCAGGTTAAGCCGCCCCGCATTATAGGCGATAAAGCTTACGTCAAAGGAGGCATTATGGGCTACCAGGACAGAATCTTCGCAAAAGTCCAGAAACTGAGGCAGGATTTCATCGATTTTGGGATAAGGCAAGACCATATTGTCATTGATGCCCGTAAGCTGCTCGATCTCAAAGGGAATGGGTACATCCGGATTTACAAAGGTGCTGAATTTATCTGTTATCACTCCATTTTTCACCTTTACCGCTCCGATCTCAATGATCCGGTTCCTGGAAGAACTAAAGCCAGTTGTCTCAATATCAAACACCACATAGGAATCCGAAAAACCCTGGTTTTTGGAATTCTCCACCAGCTGTTTTAAATCATCCACCAGATACCCTTCCACTCCATAAATCAGTTTAAAGGTATCCCCCTTGTCCAGGGCATGATTGGCATCAGGAAATGACTGGACACAGCCGTGATCTGTTATGGCAATAGCAGGCATCCCCCATTTTTTTGCCCGTTTCACAATGTCCTTGACCTCAGAAACCCCATCCATATCGCTCATTTTCGTATGGCAATGGAGCTCCACCCGTTTCTCAAGGCTGTTGTCCACCCGCTTCCCGGTAAAGTCCTCTGATTTCTTAATTCCCACCACTGACCCAAGGGTCAGTTCTCCGTCGAATTTATCAATGGTGGTAACTCCCTTAATGCGTATAAAAGTTCCCTGTACCACAGCCGCCTTTAAATCCTCAATCTGCTCTTCTCTGGCAAACATCTTTACAGTGATCGTATCCGTAAAATCCGTCACATCAAAGATCATGATGGTCTTCTGGCTTCTCAGCTCTCTGCTGTCCACGGTTAGGATCTTGCCCCGGATGACCACTTCGCCGATTTCACCGTCGATTTTTTCTATTTCAATGGTTTCCCCATCAAAATCACGGCCGTATAATACGTCAGGATTATCCGAGCGGCGTCCATAGGAACCGCCCCCCTTTTTATAATCCTTCCATTCCTTTTTCCCGGAATCCGAATCCCCGCCCTTAAAACCTTCCTTTTTTCCGCCCATGCGCAGCCCAGGGGCAGGGGCTTTCGGAGCCTGGTCAGAAGCAACGGAAGCCACATATCCTGCAGTCAGGGCATCTAAGGAAGCACCTTCCAGCATGGAAGGTCCTGCATTTCCCCCGCTGCTTCCGGCGCCGTACTCCTCCTGGTCTCCTCCCTTTCTGACTGCCAGGGAAGTCCGGCTTACGATCTCCTCCACCTCCCGCTGCATCTGCAGCTCCTTTTGCTTTGCCAGCTCGTTCTCCTTTGGAGCCACATATTCGTACTGGACCTCCACCGGCATACCGCATCGTTCATGAAAAATCTTCTCCAGGATCCGCTTTAAGTCACCGGCCTTTTCATGGGTAACAATGGTATCCTCTACCGTCATTTTAAGAAGATCCGGTTCCGGGAACCGGTATTCCGCTTTGCGGAACATGTTGTACTCAATAATGCTGTAATTTTTAAGCTCCGTTAATAAGCTCTCCCGGTAGGCCTTTAAAAGCTTTTGAGGAGTATACTGGCCTGACAAACGGAATCGCTCTATGATCTTTATAGTAAGCCGCTTGGAGGGAAAGAGCTGGTCCTTGATTCCCTTTTCCAGAGCGTAAATATTTTGTTTATGTATCAGTCTTTGGCTCAGCAGGTAAATACGAATAGAGCCTCTATCCCTGCCTAAAGTGACTTTCTCCACTTCTACCAGATTTAAAAGCTCCCGTAATTCATCTGTGATATGTAAGCCTGGAAAAACTTCCAAAAATCTTTTTGCCATTCCATCACCTATTGCATTTTCATTAGCTCTTCCTTCAGGGCACCCAGGAGCTGATCTTCCGGAACCTTGCGGATGATCTCTCCCTTTTTCATCAAAAGACCCTCACCGATTCCTCCCGCAATTCCAAGATCCGCTTCTCTGGCCTCTCCCGGCCCGTTTACCACGCAGCCCATGACAGCCACCTTAATGTCCAGATGGTCAAAGCCTGAAACCATTTCTTCCACCTGATTTGCCA
Organism: Lacrimispora indolis DSM 755; assembly: GCF_000526995.1. Classification (NCBI taxonomy): domain Bacteria; kingdom Bacillati; phylum Bacillota; class Clostridia; order Lachnospirales; family Lachnospiraceae; genus Lacrimispora; species Lacrimispora indolis. The sequence goes on from NZ_AZUI01000001.1 coordinate 5,294,684, forward strand.
GGGAGATAAGATCGATCCTGGTCCTTCCGCAGGTCGGGCAGGATACCACCTCAACACCGCCTTTTCTTAAGCCCAGTGCCTTTAAAATCAGTTTTGCGGTCTTTACTTCTTCTACCGGATCTCCGGTCAGGGAAACGCGGATAGTATCTCCGATTCCTTCGTAAAGAATGATTCCCAGACCAACGGAGGATTTTACTGTCCCGGAAACATAAGTACCTGCCTCTGTTATTCCAACATGAAGGGGATAATCCGACTGTCCCGCAATCAGCTCATGAGCTTTGACGCACATGAGCACATCAGAAGATTTAATGCTGATAACGAGATTTTCATACCCCAGTTCTTCAATCATACGAACCTTATGTAAAGCACTTTCCACAATTCCTTCCGCAGTAACCCCTCCATACTTTTCAATGAGATTCTTCTCAAGGGAGCCGCTGTTTACACCCACCCGGATGGGGATATCATATTCTCTGGCCTTTTCCACCACTGCCCGGACCCGGTCGGCTGAACCGATATTCCCGGGATTGATCCGGATCTTATCTGCTCCTGATTCTATGGAGGCAATGGCCAGCCGGTAATCAAAGTGAATATCAGCTACCAGAGGGATAGAAATCTGCTTTTTTATCTGTTTTAAGGCTTCAGCAGCCTCCATATCCGGCACAGCAACCCGGATGATATCGCAGCCGGCCTCTGTCAGAGCTTTGATCTGACTCACGGTTGCTTCCACATCCTGTGTTTTTGTATTGCACATGGACTGGATCAGGACCGGATTTCCTCCGCCGATCACCCGGTCTCCGATCCGGATTACTCTTGTTCGTTCTCTGCTCATTGGTTCCTCCATTCTGTGCACGCCTTTCCATACTGCAAATCCTGTGCATGCCTTAAAACCGGAAGCACCCCGTCAAACGAGTTCCATCCGGTTATTACGGCAGCGCCATGTATACATGCGGGCATGCCGGTCCGGCTAATTGCCCGCATAAATACGGTTTGGTTACGTAAACCTGCTGATATCGTTAAACACCACAAAAATCATAAGAGCCATGAGAGCCGCCATGCTGATCATATTTACCAGGCCTTCCTTCTCCGGATCCATGCGCTTGCCTCTGATCGCTTCAATGATCAGAAACAAAAGCCGCCCTCCGTCAAGGGCCGGAATTGGAAGAAGATTCATAACGCCAAGGTTTGCACTTAAGAGAATACACATGCTGATCACATTCATAAGCGCAGCTACGATGCTGACCGTAAGTCCTGCCTTAACAGAATCATCGATCATAACCACAATGCCTACAGGACCGCTTAAATCATTGACGCTTGCCTTACCGGTAAAGAGCATGCCAAGACTTTTTACAGTCAGCTTCACATCGTATTCCATTTCCATATATCCGTATTTAACCAGTTCACCAAAAGAAGCTGCCTTTTTATTTTCAGGAGCAATGGTAATACCGATTAAATATTTTCCGCTTTCCTTGGAATACTGAGGAGTAACGGAAGTAGATTGGACTTTCGCACTGCCGGTGGCTGGGTCAACCCTGGAAAATTCCACCATGCTCATCTTCTCCTCTGGTCTTAACAGCTTATAAAGAATGTAATCCCGGTACATGGACACATTCTCCCCATTGATCTTAAGAAGCTTATCTCCGGGACGGATTCCCGCGTCATAGGCAGGAGAGTTTTCCGTTACTTCCTTTATATAGGTAGTATCGTATCCGTTCATTCCCACCAGGAGAACTGCCAGGATAAAGGCTAAAATAAAATTAAATATGGGACCTGCCGCAATGACCGACATCCGGGCGGGAATGGATTTGTTCTGGAAGGCCCGTTCATCCGGGTTTTCCTCGTCTTCTCCCAGCATCATACAGGAACCGCCTAAGGGCAGCACCTTAATGGAATAAGTTGTTTCTCCCTTTTTAAATCGGATCAGTCTTGGCCCCATGCCGATTGAAAATTCAACCACCGCAATCCCGTTCATTTTTGCGAATAAAAAATGCCCTAATTCATGAATTAATACGATCAGTCCAAAAACCAGAACCGCTACGATAACACTGGACAATTTACCACCTGCTTTCTATATATTCATAAGCTGCAGCTTCTGCTTCAAGAATTTCCTCTACTGTCGGATTCTCCTTTACAGTATGCCCGTTCATAGCCCCCTCTATCATATCAGTTATAGCTGGATATGAAATTTCTCTATCTAAAAATTTGGCAACTGCCCGTTCATTGGCAGCATTGAAAACTGTTGGAAGAGTTCCGCCTTCTCTGCCGGCAAGATAAGCCAATCTTAATCCGGGAAAATTTACCATATCTGGTTTTTCAAAAGTAATTTGACCAATGGTCCAGAAATCCAAACGTTCGCCGGGAAGGAATCTCCTCTCCGGATAGTAAAGTGCATACTGGATCGGAAGCTTCATATCCGGCGTTCCAAGCTGGGCCATGACGGCTCCGTCTTCAAACTCCACCATGGAATGGATCACGCTCTTAGGCTGGACCACCACCTGAATCTGGTCCATTTCCACACCAAAAAGCCACTTGGCCTCCATCACTTCAAGGCCCTTGTTGACCATGGTGGAAGAATCAATGGTAATTTTCCTTCCCATAGTCCAGTTAGGATGTTTTAAGGCATCTTCCACCTGCACAGTTTCCAGGTCTTTTCTGGTCTTTCCCCGGAAAGGGCCGCCGGAAGCCGTTAAAAGAATCTTATGTACTGCCTTTTTATCTTCTCCGTTTAAGCACTGAAAGATGGCGCTGTGTTCACTGTCCACGGGAAGGATCTTCACTCCCCGTTCCTTTGCCAGGGGCATAATGATATGTCCGGCAGTCACAAGGGTTTCCTTGTTGGCAAGGGCAATGTCTTTTCCAGCTTCAATGGCAGCAATGGTCGGACGTATTCCTATCATTCCAACAATGGCAGTGACCACGATTTCCGCATCGGTTTCCGAGGCCGCTTCCATTAGCCCTTCCATTCCGGAAACAATGCGGACCGGTAAATCCTTTACCGAAACCGCCAGCTCCCTGGCCTTATCTTCCCTCCACACACATACAACTTTTGGTTGAAACTTTCTGATCTGCTCCTCCAGCAGGCTAATATTGCTGCCTGCAGCCAGGGCAGTTACTTCTATGTCCCTTTGATTTTCAGCTACCTCCAGAGTTTGTTTACCAATGGATCCTGTTGAACCCAGGATTGCTATTTTCCTCATCTTATGCTGCTTACTCCTTTTCTTTTCCAAAAATATCCTTTTAACGCAAAAATGTCACCGCAAAATAAATGGCAGGAGCCGTAAAGAGCATGCTGTCAAAGCGGTCCAAAATTCCCCCGTGACCCGGAATCAGTTTTCCATAATCCTTTACCTGATGGTTGCGCTTGATTGCAGATGCAGCCAGATCTCCGATCTGGGAGATCACCGCCCCAATGGCGCAGGCCAGTCCGCAGGCAACCTGTGGATCGCGTATCTCCAGCATGGCCCCTCCAAAAACTGATGCGTAAAGGAATCCTAAAAGCGCTGCGCCAGCCACTCCGCCCACTGCACCTTCTATGGATTTTTTGGGACTGAGTACAGGAGCCAGCCTGTGTTTTCCTATAAGCATTCCCACACAATAAGCACAGGTATCACACCCCCATGAGCTTAAAAACACCAGCCACACCAGGTATTTTCCATCTGCCATGGTGCGGACCTGATAAAGATAGGACAGCATGACAGCTACATAGAATACCCCAAAAAAGGCCACTGTCACCTCTTCCATCTGATATCTTGGAAAGGTAAATACATAAATACTCATGAGGATCATCAAAAATGCAATGGACATGAGCATCATAAACTGCTCTCCACGAAACCAAAGCAGCCCATAATAGGACAGGGCCGTTATATACCCCATATACCCCAATGGGTTTTTCTGTATCTTCATCACACGATACAACTCAAACAAACCAATCATGGAAATGGAAATGGTTGTAACAAAAAGCAGAATTCCCCCGCTTCCAACTGTAAAAAGAGCAATTAAAACGAGAATGACTCCGCTTATCAGTCTGGTTGTAAACATCGCGCTTCCTCCCTCCGAATCACTTCACTCCCCCAAATCTTCGTTCCCTACTATTGTACGCTGCAATTGCCTTTTTCATTTCATCCATATTAAAATCAGGCCAATAGCAGTCCGTAACATAAAGCTCCGTATAGGCCAGCTGCCACAGCAGATAGTTGGAAAGCCGCAACTCACCGCTGGTGCGTATAAGAAGGTCCGGATCCGGAATTCCCTCCGTATCCAAATAAGAGGCAAAAACCTCTTCGGTCATATCCTCAGGCAAAAGCTTACCCCCGGCCGAATCCTTCATGATATTCCTGGTCGCCCGTATGATCTCATCACGTCCTCCGTAGTTGACCGCAATAACAAAGGTTAAACCGGTATTGTCCTTTGTCTGCTCCACCAGTCTGCCGATCCCCTCTATAATATCCTGATCAAACCGGTTCCGGTCCCCGATCATCTTCACACGCACGTTATTGGCTTTGGCAATCTTTAAAAGCCTGACCATATAATAACGGAACAGCTGCATCAAGGCGCCCACTTCATCGGAAGTGCGCTTCCAGTTTTCTGTCGAAAAACCATAAACGGTCAGATATTTGATTCCCAGCCTGGCTGCATCCTCTACCGTCTTCTCCACGACTACGCAGCCTTCCTTATGGCCCATGCTCCTTGGAAGTCCCCGTTTTTTTGCCCATCTGCCATTGCCATCCAATATAATGGCCACATGCTCGGGAATCACCATATTCTCGTTCATTTTATCCATACAATGCCGCTCCTTTAAAAACACAAAACAGGACAGGCAAAATGCCTGCCCCCCTGTTCAAGATTTTTATACAGTAAGAAGATCTTTTGACTTTTCCTCAACTGCTTTTTCTACTTTGTCAACCATCTTGTCTGTCAGTTTCTGGATCTTGTCTTCAGCCTCTGCCTGCTCATCCTCTGAAATTTCTTCTGCCTTTAACTGTTTTTTGAAGGCGTCATTGGCATCACGGCGGATGTTGCGGATGGCGATCTTAGCAGCCTCTCCCTTTTTCTTAACATCCTTTACCAGTTCTTTTCTGCGTTCCTCTGTAAGCTCCGGAAATACAAGGCGGATCACATTGCCGTCATTGGTTGGATTGATCCCCAGCTCGGAAGTGAGAATTGCCTTTTCAATTGCCTTCAGCAAGTTTCTCTCCCACGGCTGAATTACGATCATACGGGCTTCCGGAATGGAAACATTGCCTACCTGCTGGATAGGAGTGGGGGTTCCATAATAATCCACTCTTATTTTATCCAGTACATGTGGATTGGCACGTCCTGCGCGGATCGTCATAAACTCGTTCTCCAGCGCCTTTAATGTCTTGTTCATCTTGTCTTCGTAAACCTGTAAACTCTCCTGCATATCGTCCTCCTGGTTATGCGGTCACTATGGTACCGTTTATTTTTCCTTGCATTGCGTTGGCAATGCCATCTTTTTCATTTAAACTGAATACCGCAAGGGGCATTTTATTTTCCATGCACATGATGGAAGCTGTTAAATCAATGACACCAAGCTGTTTATCAATGACCTCCTGAATGGAAATCGTATCGTATTTAATAGCATCGGGATTTATCTTGGGATCGCTGTCATAAACTCCGTCAATGGATTTTGCCAGCAGAATGCAGCCCGCATTCATCTCAATAGCCCGAAGCGCAACGCCCGTATCCGTTGAAAAATAAGGATGTCCTGTTCCTCCTGCAAAAAATACCACCTCACCCTGGTCAAAATACCCGTTAGCCCTGTCCTTGGAAAAAAGCTCTGTCATGGAACCGCATTCAAAGGGAGTCAGAATATGAGTGTTCATCCCGGCATTGCGGAATATCTCGGAAACATAAATGCAGTTCATTATGGTTGCAAGCATGCCGATCTGATCCGCTTTTGGGCGGTCAATGGCATCGCTGGTTCTGCCTCTCCAGAAGTTACCTCCGCCAATGACAACGCCCACTTGGACACCTGCCTCTACGGATATTTTAACCTGCCGTGCAACTTCCTTAACAGTAGCTTCGTCAAAGCCTGTCTTATTGTCACCGGCAAGAGCTTCGCCACTGAGTTTTAATAATACTCGTCTTGGATTCATAGCCTTTAACTCTCCTGTACTTTTGTATTGTCTTAGGAGATTATAGCATACTTTCGGATGGTTGGAAAGAGGAAGTTTGCATGCAGGGAACAAAGGCCGGCCAAAGACAAAACACCCGGGAATAATTCCCGGATGTTCTCTTAACATTCAGATGATATTTGCCTTGCACTTCATATTTAATGATAAACCGGCATCCAGTCCTTATGTGCATCAAACAGCTCGTCACAAAGTTTGATAATCTTATCAAGAGGCAGCTCTGCCGCTGTGTGAGGGTCCAGCATAGCGGCATGATAGACCGCTTCTTTACTCCGGGTTCTGGCTGCCTCGATGGTCAGCAGCTGTACATTTAAGTTGGTCCGGTTGAGAGCCGCACACTGCTCCGGCAATGCTCCGATATAGGTCGGGGTGATACCGGTGGAATCAGAAATGCAGGGAATTTCTACACAAGCCTCCATGGGAAGATTGGAGATCATTCCATTATTGATTACATTGCCTCCAAACTTATATGGCTGATTGGTTGCAAATGACTGTATGATATAGGCTGCGTATTCAATGGACTTTTCGTGGGTCAATCTGGAATTCTCAGTCAGCTCCGCCTTGATGTCTTCCCAACGTTTGATATTTCTCACACACCTCCGTGGATACTCATCCAGGGGAACATTGTAATAATCAATCAATTCAGGATAGGCTGCCTTGATGAAATAGGGCATATACTCCGCATTATGCTCGCTGGATTCCGTTACATAGTAGCCGAATTTATCCATGATCTCAAATCGCACCTTATCCGTATCCACACAGCCCTTCTCCCGGTACAGCTTTTTTAGATCAGGATACAGATCCTTTCCGTTCTTTGATATCTCCAGCAGCCAGGCCATATGGTTAATACCGGCAATTTTTGACTGAATATCTGTGTCATCTTTCAGACCGAGCCCTGTCAGCAATTCTCTTGTACATTTTTGAACACTATGGCACAGCCCTACTGTTTTAACATCCGTATGCCGCAGCATATAGCCAGTCAGGATTCCCATTGGATTGGTGTAATTCAAAAGCTGAGCATTGGGGCAGCAGCGGTTCATCTGCTCTGCAAATATCTCCATGACAGGTATTGTTCTGAGAGCCCTGAATACACCTGCGACCCCCATGGTATCTCCTATGGTTTGGCGCAGACCATATTTTTTAGGTATCTCAAAATCCCAGATGGTGCAAGGATCATATCCGCCGACCTGAATGGCATTGATGACAAAGTCGGCATCTTTTAAAGCCTCTGGCAATTCATCCAGACCGACGTATTTTTTAAATACAGCACGGCTGTTGTTTGAATTGGCATTGATATTTACCATCATCCGGTAACTCTCTTCCACTCTGCTTTGGTCAATATCATACAGTGCAAATGTGGCATCGTTTATTTCAGGTGTTAAAATGCAATCACCCAGGACGTTTCTTACAAACACAGAACTGCCTGCGCCCAAAAATGTGATTTTCATTGCTTTGTGCTCCCTTCGCCTTATTCGTCTAAAGCCTCTTGCATTTTTTCTTCCAGGTTTTTCATGGTATCTTCAGGGCTTACGGAACCGTTTACAATCAGCGCTTCGGTCTGCTCGCACCAGATTACGTTTAATTGCTGGAACCTGCTGGAGGTCTCATCCTGAGCCATCTTAGGATCTACGGTTGCTGCTATCTCTAAGAAAACCTTCATTTCCTCAGGAAAATTCTTAAATTCAAGCCCTTCTGCAATCAGACTCTGGGAAACAGGAATAAAATTGCCTTCTTCGCAGAAAAGCTTCATATTGTCTTTTCTGGCGATATAGTCGATAAAGATGGCACAGGCATTGGGGTATTTGGTTTCTTTATAAGCAAATAATCCGTTTCCGCCAAGATCAGAAGTTGTTTTCCCATTGACCTGCGGCATGTATGTAACAGCCCAGCCGTCTTTGAAGTTTTCATCCATAAAGGTAGTATGCCAGCTTCCGGCAAATACGAATGCAGTTTTTTGTGCCGAGAACATCATGTTGGTCTGGGCATCCTGCAGAAAGCTCGCCTTAGGCATCAGTCCTTCTTTCGTCCAATCGCCCAGCATGGTTAAGACCTCCAGAGTCTCCGGAGAATTGACAGCAATTTCAGTTCCGTCATCACTTAAGATTTTACCGCCGTTCATGTAAAGGAGGGGAAGGAACCGGTAACCATTACCATTCTCCCAGATTCCCGAAAATGCCGTATCCAGATCATATTCTGCTTTCAGCTTTCTGGAAATCTCAGTCAATTCTTCCAAACTCCAGCCATCAGTGGTATTCTTTGGAATCCGGATTCCCGCTTCCTCAAACATTTTCTTATTGTAGAAGATCGCAATGGTATCGGTATGATGGGGCAAACCAACCAGCTTTCCGTTATAAGTAAGAGCTTCTTTATAAGCCGGAATCAAATCATCTAAAGTTTCTTGTGAAATTTTCCCGGTCAGATCAAGCATCACATCCGCTTCTTTAAATTTACCTAATCTCTGATAGGTATACCGCATTACATCCGGCCATTCATTGCCGGCGATCATGGTATCCAGCTGATCCCGGAAGGTTTTGGATGGATAAGCTTCCGCAACCAGCTCTATCTCCGGATGATCTTTCCGGAACCGGTCAAGAACTGCTTTCCAGGCTGCTGTATCCGATGGAGAGCCTTCCCAATAAGCGAACTTGATCACCGCACCATCTTCTGCTTTTAATTCTTCTTCATTTGCTGCTTCGGCCTGAGCCGGTGCTCCTGTCTCCTGGGTATTTGCTTCGGTCTGGCCGGCTGCGGCCGGCGGCGGTGTGCTTTTTCCCGAACACCCTGATGACAACACAATGGCTGACATCATAAGAACTGCTGCTAACATCTTTCCTGTTTTTGATTTCATTCTGCTCCTCCTGTTTATTAAGATTATATTTCACTATCCCTTGATACCCGATGATGCGATACCCTGTACAAATTGCTTCTGAAATATCAAAAACACAATCAGCACCGGTATCGTAGTGATCAATGCGGCACTCATCAGCATGTTCCAATTGACAAACTGTGCCCCATTGAGTAATTGCAGCCCTATCTGAACCGTATACATGCTGCTTTTTGACAATACGATCAAAGGCCATTGAAAATCATTCCAGCGCCACATAACTGTAAAGATCACCAGAACACTGATCAAAGACTTTGTGTTGGGTAAAATGACCTTTGTAAAAATCTGAAACTCGGTTGCGCCGTCTATTCTGGCTGCTTCAATCAGTTCATCCGGAATTTCTGACATAAACTGTCTTGACAAGAACAGTCCAAAAGCTTCCGCACATGGCGGCAGAATCAGTCCCGCATAAGTATTGACCATCTTAAATTTTGACAGGATTATAAAGTTAGGGATCATGGTCACCTGCACCGGAATCATCAGTGTGCTTAAGATGATCAGGAAACACAGTTCCTTACCCTTAAACTTATATTTAGCGAATGCAAATCCTGCCAGAAGGTTAATAAAAACAGTTATCGTGGTGGCTGAGACAGTTACAATGGTACTATTCTTAAAATACACCAGAAAGTTGTTTTCCCGAAAGGATTTAGCAAAATTACCAAACTCAAACCGGCTGGGCCACAGGGTGGGCGGATAGGCAAATATTTCCTCCACCGGCTTAACCGCCGTCACAAACATCCAATAAAACGGAAAGAGAAAAATAATGGTGATGCAGATAATTGCGATATAGGTGAACACATCCAGGGCAGTTATTCTTTTCTTGACCATCAGCTTTCCTCCTTTTGGAATTTATAGCGGAACAATGTAAACAGGAACAAAATCACAAACAAGATTACTCCTGACGCCGATGCCGGCCCATAATTATTTTTAAGGAATGCCGTCTCATAGATATACACTACCAGGGTTTTGGTAGCGTTGAGGGGGCCTCCCTTGGTCATGATATAAATCAGATCAAAGGTCTTAAACGAATAAATAATACAGGTAATCAGTATAAATACGTGAGTGGATTGAAGCAGGGGAAATGTGATGTACAAGAACTTCTGCCAGCCAGAGGCACCGTCAATGGTGGCCGCCTCAAAATAATCCGAGGATATTCCCTGAAGCCCGGCCAGATAGATCACCATATTGTATCCGACCCTGCTCCACAACGTACCTGCCACAATCATGATCATCGCAAAACGCGGGTCATTGAGCCAGTCGATCCTGGTAAGCCCTGCTGATTCCAACAGATAGTTAATCAGTCCCAGCTGCGGATTAAAAATCCATATAAAAATCATACCTGCCGCTACCATGGATATAATAGACGGAATATACAATGCACTTCGAAAAAATCCCCGGACCGCCATCTTTCTGTTTAACAGCACCGCTAATCCCAGAGCCAGAGTCATCAACAGCGGAACCGTTATGACGGAGAATTTAACCGTATTTTGTAATGAGGTTAAAAATATCTGATCAGTCAATATTTTCTTAAAATTATCCAAACCTACAAACTTCGGATTTCCAAGCCCCTTCCACTTGACCAGACTGTAATACCCGGTCATAATAAGGGGAATGATCATAAACGCCATGAATAAAATCATATTGGGCAAAATGTAAAGGTAAGGCACTATTTTTATATTTTGCCAAAACGGACGTTTTTTTAAAGTTACATCTGTCGCTGCTCTTTTCGCCAATAATCCCACCATCCTTTTTTTGCATTATGTTGTTTTTTCATTTCCAAACAAACAGACTTTTTTATTTTTCTAAAAATCCTCCACCAATCCTTCCTATTGATAAAAATATCACAATTCAAAAAACAAAATCATAATTATGACTAATACAGATGAAAATCATTTTATTTTTTATGCATATTAACATCTTTTTTTGTTTTTCATCTTTTTTGTTTGTATATCTTTTCATACATGATAACATATAATTTAAAAAATACATATTGTGTTTTGTTTGTTTTATATGTTATAATTTTGGAATTATAAAAATGATAAAGGGTGGTTTAACGATGAAGAACAATTATGAAATTTCTGAACAGCAATATATGGATACCATAAAACAGACAGTCTTCGATCCCTGCGCCCCCGGCAACTACGAGCACGAGACAGGCCGAAAAGACATCATGATCATCAATCAGCAGCTGACGGATATTAATCCCCTTACCTGCGGAGAACAATACTGTGAGCCAGGCTATATGTACGGACCTAAGATGCGTGAATATTACCTGCTTCACTACGTTTCCTCCGGCAAAGGAACCTTTATTACCGACCGGGGCACATATTCGGTTGACAGAGGTCAGATCTTCGTGATTCGCCCATTTGAAGTCACCAGCTACCAGGCCGACAAAGGACAGCCCTGGCATTATCGTTGGGTGGGGTTTATGTCCGGCTTAGATCTTTCAACCATTCTGGATGAGGATGTAATCTCAGCGCCGGAATGCGACTATCTATTCCGTCTAATTATGGAGTGCGAGCACATGGAAAGCCTGAAAGAATATTTTATTTGTGCAAAGGTTTTTGAGATTTTAGCGCTGATCAATAAAAAGAAGCACAAGGAAAATAACAAAAGCAGAGAATATATCTTAGCTGCCAAGAATTTTATAGAGGTCAATTATCAAAATCCTGATCTAACCGTCGCCCAGATCGCCGACCGAATCAATCTGGACAGAAGTTATTTCAGCACATTGTTTAAGAAGTATATGGACAAATCCCCCCAGGCCTATCTGATGGATCTGCGGCTGAGCAAAGCAGCCGAACTCATTGCCTTCAAGGGAATGACAACCGGTGATGCCGCCATGGCCTGCGGCTACTCCGATGTCCTGAATTTCTCCAGGATGTTCAAAAAAAAATTCAATGTTCCCCCTTCGAAATTCTCAAAGAGGGAACTGGTTAATTAGGAGTGACTGAAAACTGCTTGAGTTAAAATGTATATTCCACTTTGTGAGCCGGAAAACACATTGGCACAATGAGTTCAGACATGCTCCCGGCAGGTCCGCCCGGCAGCCTGAGCGGCAACGATCCGATAGGCACTAAGAAAAGCATTGGCAGATGCTGCCCCCTGCCCGGCGATGTCAAAAGCAGTTCCATGAGCCGGAGTGGTAACAGGAGCCGGAAGTCCGGCGGCCACCGTAACGGCATTTGCAAAATCTTTCAATTTCAGTGCAATCTGGCCCTGATCATGATATAAGGTCACCACCCCGTCAAATTCCCCTCGGAAGGCCCGGATAAAGATAGTATCCGAAGGAAATGGCCCTGACACACAGACCCTTTTCTCTACGGCAGCAGCAATGGCCGGTTGGATCATATCAATCTCCTCTCTGCCGCAAAGCCCATTTTCACCGGCATGGGGATTTAAGGCACATACTGCAATTCTCGGTGCTGCGATGCCGGCCGCCTTCATGGTCTGATCTGCCAGCAGAATGGCTTCTTCTATTTTATCGCGGCTTAAATATTGACCGATCCTGGCCAGAGGAATATGGCTTGTCACCCGGGAAGTCCACAAGCCTTCCACCACATTCATCTCCCCGGTCAGGCCGGTGTATTCCATGGCTTCCTGAAACAGCTGAAGCTCACTTTCAACATCCGGTCTGACCAGCTTCATGGCTCCTTTGTTAAAGGGTGCATAACAGATCCCGTCAATGATTCCCTTTTGGTACAGCTCCACCGCCTTTGCGATCATAACAAAAACTGCCTGACCGCAAACAGGATTCAACTTCCCATATCCAATCCCGCCCAGTTCCGCCTCCTGCAATTCATAAACTGTGATTCTCCCCAGGTTTTCCTGTTCCATTTTTGCTAAATCCGTTTCACTGCTGATCACTTCATAATCTAAGCTGACCTGTAAAAGCTCCATTTCCCTTTTCAATATGGATTCATGCCCGATAATCAAAGGAACTGCATCCTTGCTTAATTCCCCCGACTGCAGGCATTTCACCACCAATTCGGTTCCAATTCCGGAATAATCCCCCAGCAAAACTCCTATCACCGGTTTTTTCTTCATATTACCAGACTCTCCTTTGCTTAAATTTGAATTAATCCTAGCATGTTCCATTCATATTTACAACGGCATTTTGTTCGTTAAAAATAACATTATGTTTCAATATGGTTTTTGATAAACCACTCCCGTTTGCAGGCCGGGAAGAAAGACCGGGTATAAATAAAACACCCAGGAAACAATTCCTGGGTGTTCTCTTCATATTCAGACAATCTTTATTATTCCATGGTAGCGTACTGGAAGAACCAGTATCCGTATGGAGAATACCATGAACCTTTTAACTTGGGATCCTGTAACCATGGCTGGCTGTAATAAGCGATCGGAGCGATAGCAGAATCCTCTAAAATCATGTTCTCTGCTTCGTGCAGCAATGAATAGTGCTTTGCAACATCAGGAGTGGAGTTTGCTTCATTAAGTTTCTTATCAACTTCCGGGTTATTGTACTTACCATCGTTATTACCGCTGGTGGACATTAATAAGTTCAGCATATTGGAGGGGTCGTCATAGTCAAGTAACCAGCCGTTACGTGCAATCTGGAAATCACCTGCACGACGGGTAGGTGTAAAGGTCGACCATTCAACGATCTTAATGTCCATATTAACTCCCAGCGCTTCCTTCCAGCAGCTCTGTAAATACTCAGCTATTGGCTTATGGAACAGCTGGTCATTGGTCATGTATTCAATAGTTGGGAATCCCTGACCATCCGGATATCCTGCTTTTGCAAGAAGCTCTTTTGCCTTTGCAATATCAGCGTCATGATCGGAGATATTAAAGAAATCGCCGCCGTTATTCTTACGGGTCACCTCTTCAAAGGAAGAACCACTTTCTGCATCAGAGATACCAGGGCCAACGAAATTCGTTGACGGAGCGTAAATTCCCTGCATAACCGTATTAGCAACATAATCACGGTCAATTGCAAGACTCAGTGCCTTACGTACATCCGGGTTGTTAAACGGTTCCTTCTGGGTCTGGAAGCTTATATAATATGTGCCCATGGTGGCTCCAATCTGGAAATCCTCGGTATCTCTCAGGGTTGGAATTTCATCCGTAGGAAGAGTTTTGATCAAGGAAACTTCACCTGCCTGGTATGCACTGTAAGCTGCGTTGGCATCTTCCATCAGGACAAACTTTAAGGTATTTAAAGTAACCTTACTTGCATTCCAGTAATTTTCATTCTTACCAAAGGTAATGTGGGAACCTGGCACCCATTCAATCATCTTTAAAGGACCATTGCTTACATAAGTCTCCGGCTTTAAGGTCCACTGGTCACCATTTGCCTCAATCGCAGCCTTCTGTACAGGAACCATGGATGCATGAGTGATCAGCTTTGAAAAATATACACAGGGAACTGACAGTTCAACCACAAAGGTCTTTTCATCAGGAGCGGAAACAGCCAGAGCATCTGGATTGCCTGCAGCTGCCTCTTCATAGCCTTTTACATAACCCAGCATATCTCCTGCATAAGGAGCTCCCGTATTAGGATCAGCAAGTCTCTTCCATGAATATACAAAATCTTCGGCTGTCAGCGGTGTGCCATCGCTCCACTTTAAGCCATCACGAAGATGGAAGGTATAGGTAAGGCTATCATCAGATAAATCAAAAGATTCAGCCTGACCGCCCACTATCTTGTTCTCCGAATCAACGATCATCAGAGGTTCAAACGCATGAACAACAATATTTGCACCATCTACAGCGGTGTTTAATGCCGGATCAATGGTTTCAGGATCTGGACCAACCTGTACAGCAAGATCAAGCGCCGTGGAAGTTCCGTTCGCAGGGGCTGCAGTTTCGCCACCAGCTGCCGCAGTTGTGTCAGAGCCTGCTTTTGTGCCTGCAGTATTATTCCCACCGCAAGCGGACAGAATCATACCGGTTGCCATGACAGCAGCCAGTATAAGTGACATTTTCTTCATAAATTTCCTCCTATAAAATATATTTGTCGGCACAGTAAAACGTCATCTGTATACTGTGCCGATTTATTTTTAGCATAACATAAAAGCTATAAAATGGCAATGGAAATCAATTAACTTTGTCCAAATGGTGACACGCTGCATAATGACCGGAAGAAACCTCTTTCCACTCCGGTTCCTGGGCCGCACAAAGCTCATCGGCATAAGGACAACGGGTGCGGAAACGGCAGCCGGATGGTGGATTCACCGGGCTTGGCACATCTCCTTCCAAGACGATTCTCTTGGACTTGCGGCTGGTTTCCGGGTCCGCGATGGGAATGGCGGAAATCAGGCTCTTGGTATATGGATGCACGCTGTGGAAGGTCAGCTCATAGCTGTCCGCAAGCTCTACCATTTTTCCTAAATACATAACGCCGATCCGGTTGGAAATGTGCTTTACAATCGAAAGGTCGTGGGCAATAAATAAGTAGGTAAGGCCCATTTCCTCCTGAAGCTGCTCAAACATATTGACAACCTGTGCCTGAATGGAAACATCCAGAGCTGATACCGGCTCATCACAGACAATGAACTGAGGATTCACTGCCAGAGCCCGGGCAATGCCCACACGCTGGCGCTGTCCGCCGGAGAATTCATGAGGATAACGGTTTGCATGCTCTGAATTAAGTCCCACAGTTGACAGAACGGAAATAATCTGATCCTGACGGTCCTTTTTGCTGGAAGCAAGGTGATGGATGTCGATGGCTTCACCGATAATATCTCCCACGGTCATACGGGGATCCAGGCTGGCATATGGATCCTGGAACACGATCTGCATTTTCCGGCGGTAAGGAAGCATATTTACCTTTGTAATATCTTGCCCGTCAAAAAAGATCTTTCCTGCGGTAGGCTCGTAAAGCCGGAGCAGAGTACGGCCTGTTGTGGTCTTTCCGCAGCCGGATTCTCCAACCAGTCCCAGAGTTTCACCTTTTTTGATTCCAAAGGAAACGTTATCTACTGCCTTTACTACCTTTTTCTCAAATAATTTGCTTCCGGCGACAGGGAAATACTGCTGTAAATTTTTCACCTCTACAAGATTTTTATTTTCCATCATGCATCTCCCTTCTGCGCCTGTTCATATTCCTGTTTCTGAAGCAGCCAGCAGGCACTGTAATGAATATCAGATATGTCCGTATATGGCGGCATCTCACGAAGACAAATCTTCATGCAGGCCCTGCATCTGGGCGCAAAGGGACAGCCTGCGGGCGGATTGAGCATATCTACAGGGCTTCCTTCAATGGGAACCAGTTTGTTGTGTTCTTTCTCTGTAAGCTTCGGAATGCTTCGGATCAGGCCTTTTGTATATTCATGGCTGGGATTATAAAAAATATCATCCGTATCGCCGTATTCTACTACTTTTCCTGCATACATAACTGCAATTCGGTCGCACATATTCGCAACCACACCCAGGTCATGAGTGATCATGATGATCGCCATCCCAAGCTTTTCTTTCAGTTCCATCATCAGTTCCAGAATCTGTGCCTGAATGGTTACATCCAGAGCGGTAGTCGGTTCATCCGCGATCAAAAGCTTTGGCTCACACGCAAGAGCAATGGCAATCATGATACGCTGACGCATACCGCCGGACAGCTCGTGAGGATACTGCTTCAGACGCTTATCAGGCTCATTGATCCCTACCAGGGTTAGAAGTTCCCTTGCTCTTTCATTCGCCTGCTGTTTGTTTTTATTTGTATGAAGCATGACCACTTCAGTGATCTGGTTTCCAACCGTGTAAACCGGATTTAAGCTGGTCATGGGATCCTGGAAAATAATAGAAATTTCATTTCCCCGGATCTTTCTCATCTCCTTCTCTGTCATCTTCTCAATCTGGTGGCCGTTAAACTGAAGAGATCCGCCAATCAGCCGTCCAGGATAAGCCGTAAGTCCCATAAGGCTGTAGGCTGTTACAGACTTACCGGAACCGGACTCACCTACAATGCCAAGAACCTCTCCTTCACGAAGATGAAGGGATACATCATTAAGAGCCTTAACTTCTCCAGCCGGGGTAAAGAAGGAAAGACGTTCATTTTCAATATTAACCAAATATTCGTTCATGGAATCTCTCCTCCTTAATCTTTCAGCTTTGGATCGAATGCATCACGCAGACCATCGCCCAGCAGGTTGAAGCTTAGAATAATGATAGAAATCATAAGTGCCGGTGCAAACAAACGGTGTGGATAGCTTTGCAGACCATTTAACGCAGCGCTTGCAAGGCTTCCCAAAGAAGGCATGGGCGCAGCAACGCCAAGGCCAAGGAAGCTTAAAAAGCTCTCCGTAAAAATAGAAGAAGGAATCTGCAGCGTAGTCGTAACAATCAGAGTACCGATACAGTTTGTAAGCAGGTGCTTCTTAATGATATGACCGCTGGAAGCGCCAAGGGCCCTTGCCGCAGTTACATATTCCTGTTCCTTTAAAATCAGGATCTGGCTTCGCACAATACGTGCCATACCTACCCAGTAAAGCAGGGCAAACACAACGAAAATACTGATTAAGTTAACGCCGATGACCTGGATCCACTGAAAACCAGGTCTTTGAGACAACGCTTTCAAAGGCTGGTCAAAAGCAACAGATAAAAGTACGATAATCAGAATATCCGGCACAGTATAGATCATATCTACGATACGCATCATAATCATATCCACCCATCCGCCGAAGAAACCTGCAATGGATCCATATAGGGAGCCAATAAGTAAAATGATACAGGAAGCGATCAGACCGACCATCAGAGAAACACGGCTTCCCATCATAACACGGATCGCATAATCCCTGCCTAAGTTATCCGTTCCTAAAATATGAGGAAATACATCTTCTCCAGCATCCATGGCAGTCAGTTCCTTTTGGGAATACTGCATTGGAGCAAGGTTTTCACTTCCCCTGATCTGCTGCTCATAGCTATAGGGGTAGAGCTGCGGCACAATAAATGACAAAATAAATACAATAATGATTACAGCAAGGCTGATCATTGAAATCTTGTTCTTTTTAAGGCGTCTTATTCCATCCTTCCAGAATCCAACGCTTTTGCGCATAACAGTCAGGCTTTCTTTTTCTGCATCGCTTGCCGGGAGAAAGTCTTCCACATTAAGCTGCATTGATAATTTATTCTTTGGCATCTTCTTTCTCCTTTCCCTTACTTCAGATTAATTCGCGGATCGATGAATTTATAAGCAACGTCTACCAGAACATTCATGACAACCATTAAAGTAGCAAGGAAAATCGTAGTGCCCATAATGAGAGGATAGTCACGTCCTGTAATGGAACCAATGAATTCAGATCCCAGGCCGGGAATCGTAAATATTTTCTCAACAATAAAGCTTCCTGTTACGGTATAGGCTAAAAGGGGACCTAAGTATGTAACAACCGGAAGAATGGCATTACGAAGCGCATGCTTAAAAATGCTGACCATCTGGGAAAGCCCCTTGGCGCGGGCTGTTCTCATATAATCCTGTCCCATAACATCCAGCATGGATGAACGCATCAGACGTGCGATATAAGAGGAGGGATAAAATGCCAAAGCAATTACGGGCATGATGTAATTTTTCCACGATGCCAGTCCAAATGTGGGAAGGAGTCCCAGCTTTAAGCTCAAAACATACATTAATATGGTACAGACTACAAAGCTTGGTACAGCAATGCCGCATGTACTGAACACAATAATAATATTGTCAACAGCGGTTCCTCTCTTGAATGCAGCAATACTGCCTAAGGGAACTCCGACTAAAACAGCGGTCAGAATCGCGATCCCGCCGATCCTTGCGGATACCGGGAACTTTGTTTCAATGATCATATTCACCGTACGGCCGCGCTGTTTTACACTCAATCCTAAATTGCCATGAAGCAGATCCTTCATATAGGTTACATACTGTTCACCTAACGGTTTATCCAGGCCGTACTTTTCATTAAGGGCCGCCTGGGCCTGTGGGCTGATGGCCTTCTCAGACATGAAGGGGCCGCCTGGCACCATGTTCATGACAAAGAAAGTAACCGTTGCAACAGCAAAGATGGTTACAATCGCCATAGCGATACGCTTTAAAATATATTTAGCCACTTTCCTCAACTCCTTTGGTATAGTGATGTCCGCCTATTATGGAAACATTTGTCAATGGTAAACGGACATTGATTGAATAGAAAAATCCCATGGATACCCATGGGATTCCCCCCAGAATCCTGTTACAAGATTACTGCATCTGCTTTGCAACTTCTTCTGCAAAGTTCTCTTCCTTCTTCTCAAGACCTTCACCAGTCTCAAAGCGTACGAACTTTTTCACTTCTACCTTGCCGCCGACTTCCTTGGAAACCTGCTCCAAGTACTTGCCAACTGTTAAATCTCCGTCTTTTACATAAGCCTGGTCTACCAGACAGAATTCTTTTAATTCCTTATTTAAACGGCCCACAATCATCTTCTCAAGAATGTTGTCCGGCTTATCCGGGTTCTCATTCTTAGCCTGTACCTTTAAGATTTCCGTTTCATGATCAATGAATTCCTGAGGAATTTCATCTCTCTTTACATACTTTGGTGTTAACGCTGCAATCTGCATTGCAATATTCTTTAAAGCTTCCTTTACAGTATCATTCACAACTTCTGCATCAGCCTCGATCAAAACACCGATTCTTCCGCCGCCGTGGATATAATCAACAACCACACCGTCAGTAATGATCTTTTCAAATCTTCTGATGTTCATGTTTTCCCCGATTACTGCGATCTGGCTGGACAATACCTGGGCAACTGTTAAGGAGCTGTCCTTTGCCCAAGGCTCTGCAAGGAATGCATCCATGTCTTTTGACTGGGAAGCAAGTGCCTGAGCTGCAACATCTGCAACATATCCCTGGAACTGAGCATTCTTTGCAACAAAGTCTGTCTCACTGTTTACTTCTACAATTGCTGCAGACTTTCCGTCTTCTGTCACGATCGTGGTGACGATACCCTCTGCTGCAATTCTTCCTGCCTTCTTGGAAGCAGCTGCAAGTCCTTTTTCTCTTAAGAACTCCACTGCCTTTTCCATATTGCCATCTGTCTCTGCAAGAGCTTTCTTGCAATCCATCATACCTGCTCCGGTCATTTCTCTTAATTCTTTTACCATTCCAGCTGTAACTGCTGCCATTTGATTTCCCTCCATCAATTGATTCATTATTTAATTCACAGGAACTTTTTTCCAGTAAAAAAGCTCCGACCCGCTTTCTCAAAGCAGGTCGAAGCATTTAATCGCCTGAATAATTAAGCTTCCACAGTCTCTTCTGTTTCCTGAGCTGCTTCTGCTTCCTCAGCTACTGCCTCGCCCTGGTTTGCCTCGATCACTGCGTCTGCCATCTTAGATACAATTAACTTAACGGCTCTGATCGCATCATCATTGCCTGGAATCACGAAATCAAGTTCTTCAGGATCACAGTTTGTATCAGCGATACCAATTAACGGAATTCCCAGTGTATGGGCTTCCTGAACGCAGATTCTTTCTTTCTTAGGATCTACAACGAAAATTGCATCCGGAATCTTCTTCATTTCCTTGATTCCGCCTAAGTTCTTCTCTAACTTCTCCCATTCTTTCTTAAGAGCAATTACTTCTTTCTTAGGAAGAACATCAAATGTACCGTCAAGGGACATAGTCTCGATCTGTTTTAATCTTGCAACTCTGGACTGGATTGTCTTAAAGTTTGTAAGCATTCCGCCAAGCCATCTCTCATTAACGAAATACATGCCGCAACGCTCTGCCTCAGACTTGATGGCATCCTGAGCCTGCTTCTTTGTTCCTACGAAAAGAATCTTGCCGCCTTCTGTAGCAATATCGGATACTGCCTTGTAAGCCTCATCTACCTTTACTACAGACTTCTGTAAGTCAATGATGTAGATGCCGTTCCTCTCTGTGTAAATGTACGGAGCCATCTTAGGGTTCCATCTTCTTGTCTGATGACCGAAGTGTACGCCAGCTTCCAAAAGCTGCTTCATTGAAATAACACTCATGTTACTACCTCCATTTGGTTTTTACTTCCGCCTGCTTCTCATGCTTCCAAGGAGACCGGTACCCGGCACCATCCTCTGAAATCCGCAGACGTGTTTTTTGTCAGCCTAGCCAGTATAGCATATCTTTCTACACGATGCAAGTATTTTTTTATACTTTATGTGCAAAACAAACATATCCTACCATATTTTGTGTATTAATGAATCAACTGGATATACAATGATTTTTATTAAAAAAAGAGCAGTTTTTCTTCTGCTCCTTTTTCTTTTGACTTTGATTTATATATCTTTTATATCCCGGCGTTCGGGCATATTTTTAATGGTTCCGGCTTTAATGGTTTTTAATTCATCAAATACCACATCATTCAATACCTTGATGTAAGTCCCCTTCATTCCGGAAGATCTGGATTCGATCACTCCTGCACTTTCGAATTTCCGAAGAGCATTTACAATGACAGAACGGGTGATCCCTACACGATCAGCGATCTTACTGGCTACCAGAATGCCCTCGTTGCCGTCCAGCTCCTCAAAGATATGGGTGATGGCTTCCAATTCAGAAAAGGACAAGGTGCTGATCGCTGATTTGACAATCTGCACTTTTCTGGTTTCTTCCGCATTCTCCTCATTGACGGAGCGCATCATTTCCAGCCCTACCACCGTGGTTCCGTATTCGCTTAAAATGATGTCGTCTATATCATATTGGGAATTGGATTTATAAATGAACAGGGTTCCAAGCCTTTCCCCTGCAATATCAATCGGTGTGATAATTGCCTGGTATTTTCTGATATCGTCACCAGTGAAACCCAGCGTTTCCAGATTGACATTCTCCTTAGTCGATAAAATACTGAGCAAACGCTCATTTAACATCGTATCAACATAACCGCCTACCTGGTCCGCGATCAGCTCCTGAATCTCCTCGATGTCCGGTGTCAGGCCAATGCCCAGCACCTTTCCCTTCTTGCTGATCACAAGAATATTCGAATTCAGGATCTCGGTCAGCACTTCACAGATATCGTTAAATACAACCTTATGCGAATTATTGTTATGCAATAATTTGTTAATTTTTCTAGTTTTGTCCAACAACTGTACGCTCATAGCCGAAAACCTCCTTAAGAATTTATGTGAAAAACTAAAATACATCTCTAATGATTAAATATTAACATTATTATTTTCAAATAACAATAGTTTTTTGAAGATTTTCGATTTTCTTAATAATATTTCTTTTTCCTATTTATCAGCACTGTATCCACATTGCTCATTTGAGCAAAGCAATTTGTTTCCTTTTTCAACCATATAAGCTCCGCACTTGGGGCAGGTTTTGGTGGAAGGTTTCTGCCAGGACATGAAATCACACTCCGGATTTGCCTCACAGCCGTAATAAATTCTTCCCTTTTTGGTTTTCTTTATTACCACTTCTTTTCCGCATTTCGGGCAAGGCACGCCGATCTTCTCCAGATAAGGCTTTGTATTCTTGCATTCCGGGAATCCGGGACAAGCCAGGAATTTCCCGTGAGGGCCATACTTTATAACCATGTTCCGTCCGCACAGCTCACAGATCTCATCTGTCACCTCATCGGCAATGGTCACGGTTTCCAATTCCACAAGGGCTTTATCCACCGCATCTTTTAAATCCGGATAAAAATTCTTCACAACCGTCTTCCACTGGACAGATCCGTCTCCCACTTTATCAAGCAGGTATTCTAAATTTGCAGTGAAAGTGATATCAACAATACTTGGGAAGCTATGCTTCATCATACTGTTGACCACTTCTCCCAGCTCCGTCACATAAAGATTTTTATTTTCCTTTGCCACATACCGTCTGGCTATGATTGTGGTGATCGTAGGGGCATAGGTACTGGGGCGTCCGATTCCCTGTTCCTCCATTGCCTTTACAAGAGAGGCTTCCGTAAAATGGGCCGGCGGCTGGGTAAAATGCTGCCCGCTCTCAAGTTTATCAAGCTTAAGGGGACTGCCTTTTACCAGATTGCCCAGCAATACATTGGCTTCTTCCTTATCATCCTCCTGTACATAGACGGACATAAAACCGTCAAAGGACAGTCTGGAGGCAGAAAGCGTGAAAACATAGTTCCCGGCTCCCACCCTGACTGAAGTGGTTTCGTAAACGGCGGGCTGCATTCTGCTGGCTGTAAAACGTTTCCAGATCAACTGGTAAAGCCGGAACAAATCCCGCTGCAGGGATTCTTTCACAATAACCGGCGTCAGAGAAATATCCGTAGGACGGATGGCCTCGTGGGCATCCTGGATCTTTGCATTGCTTTTTTTCGCCTGTTCTCCATTTGCCACATACTGGCTGCCATACTGCTTTCCAATATATTCCCTTGCCGCAACATCCGCTTCTTCCGCGATCCTAGTGGAGTCAGTTCTTAGGTAGGTGATAAGACCCACGGTTCCTCGTCCTGCAACTTCCACGCCTTCATACAGCTGCTGAGCCAAACGCATGGTTTTTTGGGTCGAAAAATTCAGTACCTTGGAGGCTTCCTGCTGAAGGGTGCTGGTGGTAAACGGTATGGGGGCTTTCTTAACCCTTTCTCCATTTTTAACCTCCTCCACCTGATAGGTCTGGTTTTCAAGACCTGCCAGAATCTTTTCCAGCTCTTCTTTACTCCGGATGGCAATTTTGCCGTCTTTGTCACCGTAAAATTTTGCTGCAAGAGGCTTTTTGCTTCCTCCCTGCTTTAAAACAGCTTCCAGGTTCCAATATTCCTCTGGAATGAACGCGTTGATTTCTTCCTCCCGGTCACAGATCAGCCGCAGCGCCACGGACTGGACACGGCCGGCGCTCAAACCTCTCTTTACCTTTGCCCAAAGGAGAGGACTTATCATATATCCCACCATACGGTCCAGAACCCTTCTGGCCTGCTGGGCATCCACAAGATCCATATCAATCGCTCTTGGAGTCTTTAAAGAAGTCTTTACCGCATTCTTCGTAATCTCATTAAAGCTGATCCGGTATACCTGCTTTTCCTTCAGTTCATCCAGCTTTAAAGCTTTCATTAAATGCCAGGAAATCGCTTCCCCCTCCCGGTCAGGGTCAGTGGCAAGATAAATCTTATCGGCCTTCTTCACTTCTTTCCTGAGCTTGGCCAGAATATCGCCCTTTCCTCTGATTGTTATATATTTAGGATCAAAATCATTCTCTACGTCAATTCCCATCTGGCTTTTCGGAAGATCCCTCACATGCCCGTTGGAAGCATCTACTTCATAGTTCGCTCCCAGGAACTTTTTTATCGTTTTTACCTTTGCCGGTGATTCCACAATTACTAAACAGTTCGCCATACCAAACTCCTCGCCTATAGTTTCTTACCATAATATTGATGGGACGTCTGTACAACACGGCCTTTAAACTCTAATTCCAACAGGGCGCTCATACAATCGCTGACAGACAATCCGCTTAAAGATATAATCTCTTCCAGATTTTTCGGTTGCAAATCTAGGCAACTATACACCATTTTTTCATTTTTGACAAGTCCGTTCTTATCTTTTTCATGAACTCTTAATATATTACCACTCTGTAATTTGAAATATTCCAGCACAGAACCGGGGTCTAACAAAATTCCGGCACCTTCAGAAATAAGCCTGTTGCAGCCGGCGCTTAAGGGATCTGTCACCCTTCCGGGAAGGGCAAAAATTTCTTTTCCCTGTTCAAGTCCTAAATTTACCGTGATAAGGGAACCGCTTTTTTCTCTGGCCTCAATAACTAAAATTATATCCGACAGTCCGCTGATGATCCGGTTCCTCATGGGAAAATTACAGGGTCTTGGCGCTTCATTTGGCATAAACTCCGTAATGACTCCGCCCTGGACAGCCATCCGTTCATATAATCCAAAATTTTCCTTTGGATAGCAGATATTGATCCCGCAGCCTAAGACTCCAAAAGTGTCCCCGCCTGCCTCCAGCGCTCCTAAATGCCCGGCTCCGTCAATTCCCCATGCCAGGCCGCTGATGATCTGAATCCCTGCCGCGGAAAGCTCCCTGGCCAGGTAAGAGGCCATTTGTTTTCCATAATTTGTGCAGTTTCTGGCTCCGATTATGGCAGCCGAAGGCTTGTCATCTTCCGGTAACTTTCCCCTGAAAAAAATTCCCATAGGATACCCATATGTTTCCAGAAGCCGTCTTGGATATTCTCTGTCATGAGGGGTGACAAAACGAATTCCTCTGTTTTCCAGCCCCGCCAGCTCTGATCTGCAGGAATCCCTGTTTCTTTTCATCTCCTGAAAAAATGAAGCTTCTGCCGGTTTTAAAAGCCCTGAACGTTCCAGCTCTTTTCCTTCTATATTATATATTCTTTTGTAGCTTCCAATGTAATCATACAGCTTTTTTATTTTCACTGCGCCTAAAGCGGGAACATGACAAAGCCAATATAAATACTCCTTTTCTTCATGATCTTCCATAAATTTCTCCCCAATATTTTCCTTCCAGGCTGCGCAGTCCCACCGCTTCTGCTAAATGGTTTTTTCTTATTTTTTCGGAGCCCTCCAAATCCGCTATGGTCCTGGATACCTTCAGTATCTTTTCGTAGCCTCTCACACTAAGGCCCAGATTTTCATAAACTCTTTTTAAAAACTCCTGCTCTCTCTTTCCCAGGCAGCATGCTTCCTCAATCTGAACCTTATTCATGGAGCTGTTAAAATATATCCCCTGACCCTTAAAACGTTTTCTTTGAATCATTCTGGCTTCCTCCACCCGCTTCCGGATGGAAGCAGAGGATTCACCGCCTTTTCTTTCCTGCAGTTCTTCGTATGTGACCGCCCGGGACTCTGCACATATGTCGATCCTATCCAGCAGGGGTTTTGATATTTTGCTTAAATATTTGCGCACCTGTTGTTCCGAACATCTGCATCTTGTCCGGTCCGGAAAAAAACCGCAAGGGCAAGGGTTTAGGGCGGCAGCCATCATAAAATCCGCAGGAAAATCATATGCGCCGTACATCCTGGAAATCGTTATTTTCCTCTCCTCAAGGGGCTGCCTTAAGATCTCTATGGTATTTTTTTCAAATTCGGGTAATTCATCCAGAAACAGAACGCCTCCGGATGCCAGGGAGATCTCACCTGGTCTTGGTATCCGTCCTCCCCCGGCCAAAGCCGTCGGACTGATGGTGTGATGAGGGCTTCGAAAGGGCCGTTTTGTCATCAAGGGATTTTCCTGGGAAAGAAGCCCGCATACGCTGTATATCTTTGATATCTCCACAGCCTCCTCCATTGACAGGGAAGGCATGATCGTTGGGATTCTTTTGGCCAGCATAGTCTTTCCGGTCCCTGCCGGACCGATATAAACAATGTTGTGCATACCTGCCACCGCCACCTCTGTGGCCCGCCTTAAAAGTACCTGACCTCCGATCTCAGAAAAGTCAACTCCATAGACTTCCTCCTGATGCATCAGTCTGCCTTGGCTATTACAGCCTGCTTTTTGCTTTTCCGGAAAATTAAGCTGATCGGTTAAATCCTTTAAATGATCTACTCCAATAATTTCCATTCCTTCTATTACTAAGCCCTCTCTGACGTTTTCACTGGGTAGAAAACATTGACGCTTTCCGTCCTTTTTTGCAGCCGCTGTGATGGAAAGAGCACCCCGTACAGGTTTGATCTCTCCATCTAAGCCCAATTCCCCGGATATCACGCAATCCCCCAAGGCAACAGGTTCTATCATGCCGGCAGCAGTCAATACAGCCACCGCAATGGGCAGATCAAAAGCAGTTCCCTCCTTGCGTATGTCGGCAGGTGACAAATTAATGGTGATTTTTCTTGCAGGCAGGCGGAATCCGGAATTTCTCAGTGCCGTTCTCACCCGGTCCTGAGCTTCCTTCACCTCAGAGGAGAGATAACCGACCATGGAAAAGCCTGGGAGTCCGTCACTGACATCCGCCTCCACCAGAATGGGGACCCCTTCTACTCCCTTAATACCCACACTATGGACTTTACTGTACAAAACCGCTTCTCCTTTCCTATGTATGCCCATGCTTTCTGGACAGAGTCCGCCCCGCTTCACCGGTGTAAAGGTATACCCGCAGGGTATTTCATACTTCTGTTTCACTAACAATAAACCTGGAAAATATGCAGAAACGCATCTGGAATGTTCCTGAACCGGAACCTGTATTTATGATAACCGAAAAAAGGGAAAAAGGCAATGCTTTTTTCCCGTTCCATGATCCCGCCTTATATAACAAGGACATCCCAGGAGTCAAAGATCCCTTAAGCCATGGGAAAACTCAGGCATATATGCCCTGTAACGGAGGGGCATGTGATTGCGCTGACAAGTCGGATTTCTCCTCTCTTTTATTGAAATGCTTTTCCTGAAGCTTTGAAAAAGCACCTCATATTCATCCTCATCCGACGCTTTTTGCATTTTCTCCTCCCATTCAGACGAAATTAAATCCACCAAAAACCATGGCCGCAGAGCCGGATGCAAAACAGCTTTTTTTCTGTTTTCATCATATAAAACCCAATTTTCTCCTGACATGCGGTCCGCGAAATGAGGAGACAGAAGAACAAGCACATCATTCTTCGGGCCGATCCGGCTCACCAAAAGATCCCCCTCCATTTCCACAAAGCGCACGAAGCCCGTAAGCAGATGGGTCTCATTATCAATATGACGGCACATCTGAAAAATATCGTATACTTCCTGGATCTGAAGCATGTTCACAACTCTTGCCCCAACGTGGAAACCATAAATCAAAAAACGGTAAATTTTATCCGCACGATCTCTTTCCTTGCTTAATGCGGCTTTGTATACGGCAGCATAGGCCTCTTCCGATATCTTTTTCCTGACAGCCTGTACCACCTTATCCGCATTGCCGGCATTGACCGGAACCTCCTCATACTGGCAGAACAGCTCCATGGTATCCTCATTTCCCAGGAGACCAAGCTTCACATGATCATGTCCCTTCCTGCTGGTCCACGCTGCATATACACCGCTGAAAATGCCTTCCACGCTGTCCTCACACAAATAGACTGTCTTCATATCCGGATTCCTCCAAAATCTCTCAAAGCAGGCAAATTCATGTCATCAAACAAGGAAAGCTGACGAAACGTTCCCGTTGAACCGATGTCCCATATTTTTTTCTGCTCCTCTCCAATGAGGTGATTGGATATATAATCCTCCTCAATCTTGACCGGATACATCATCCTGCCGGAACATGTAATAAAATAAATCGCCCGCTTTAATACGACACCGATCTTTTTTAAAGCATCAAAATCAAGAGGCCCGTTTCTTCTGGCCGCAATGATCCGTTTTACTGACTTCACTCCCATTCCGGGAACTCTCAGCAGCGTATAATAATCTGCCCTATTTACTTCAACAGGAAATTGTTCCAGATGGCGCAAGGCCCAGTCACACTTGGGATCCAGAAGCACATTAAAATTAGGGCGTTCCTCAGAAAGCAATTCCCCAGCACGAAATCCATAAAAACGCATGAGCCAGTCTGCCTGATACAGCCTGTGTTCCCGCAAAAGGGGCGGTCCTCCGGGAAGAGCCGGCAGGCTGCTGTCCTGATTGACCGGAACAAATGCGGAATAAAAAACTCTTTTTAAATCATAATTCTGATAAAGAGCCTCCGCCACCATGGTCATCTGAAAATCATTTTCTCCAGTGGCACCTACAATCATCTGAGTACTTTGTCCAGCGGGCACAAAGGATGGTGCTTTCCTGTATTCCATCAGTTCGTAACGATTGGCCTTAATGCCTTTTTGTATCTGCTTCATTGGCGTAAGGATCTTGCTCCTGCTTTTACCGGGAGCCAGCTTCTTAAGCCCATCAGCCGTGGGAAGCTCCAGGTTGATGCTCATACGGTCCGCCAGAAACCCTGTCTTTTCAATGAGAACCGGGTCTGCCCCTGGAATGGCCTTTACATGGATATAACCGTGGAAATGATATTCCTCCCGGAGTTTTTTAAGGGTCTGATAGATCAGATCCATGGTATAATCCGCACTGTAAAGAACTCCTGAGCTGAGAAACAGCCCTTCAATGTAGTTGCGGCGGTAAAACTGAATCGTCAGCCGGCACACTTCTTCCGGAGTAAACGCAGTTCTCACCACATCGTTGGAGCATCGGTTGATGCAGTATTTGCAGTCATAAATACACTGGTTAGTAAACAATATTTTCAGAAGAGAGATACATCTGCCGTCTGCAGAGAAGCTATGGCAGATCCCGGGCGCCGTCGTATTCCCAAGAGTCCCTGCCTTCCCCTTCCGGTCTACCCCGCTGGAGGTACAGGCAACGTCATATTTTGCGGCATCTGATAATATTTCAAGCTTTTCCTGTACACTTAATTCTTCCTGAATCAGCATTTTCCACCTCGAACACATGTTCTTTTGCTTTATTGTAACATAAGCAGACTGTTTTTTCAAGCCCTTTTTTCGAATGTATGTTCTGTTTTTTCAAATCAGCATCATGGAAACTTGTGACAATTCTTAAAATATTCCGGAGAAAGCAGCAGTCAAAGAGAAAATCCTGCCCCCTCTCTTTAACCGCTGCCTTAAATAAACAAAAAACTCTTTTATTTTGAATCCGCATCCGGGTTCCTTCTGTTGATTCCGGCACATATCCGTTATATTCCGGTTCTCATCCTGCCGCGCAGCTGATTACCAGAACTTTGCTCAATCCGGACGTAAGCCTTGTCCTCATGACCTCTCATAATACCACGGTGAGCAAAGCACCAACAGTTTGTCATACCATCACTTAAAAACAGAGGTGATTGACCTCCAGATATGTTTAAAAATATTTCCAATTCTATGAAAAATGTTTCCATCAGGATAAAAATCCTCATCCACATCTACATCAGCATTATCCTTTTTATCCTTTATTTCCTCTGTACGCAGAATCATCTGAATACTCCTGGGAGAAGGGTTTTTTGCCGATGTTATGGACACAGGAGAAGCTTCTGTATCAATGTTTAAAATAGTCGTCTTATCAATTGTATATTCATCCCATTTGTCATCGATCATTCCCTTAATGGTATCCTTTGCGTTTTTTAATACATCGGTCTGATTCAGCCCATTTCCCGCCTCATCCAAAGCGCCGGCCAGACCGTTTAAGGTTTTTTCTGTGCTTCCGTTTAAAGAATCTCCCACGGTCTTCATCTGGCTTTCCATTGACCGGAAAAATACATTCATGGAATCAATGCCCCTTGATGCGCTGTCTGTCATTTTTCCGACATCATTTAAAGTGGCAATCATTTCGTCGTGATGACGGTTTAAAATACCATTTAATTCATCGGCAGCGCTGATTAAATCATCGGCAGTGTCACAGATGTTCCCTGCTGCAGTTGCTATGCCCATAGCTCCGTCAAATGCCCCGTTTACAGGGCCTCTTAAGGAATATAAATCTGCCACCAGCATCTGGGTCATCCCAAGCATTTTTGCCAGATCTCCCGTCAGTCCTGCACCGCTGTCGGCAAGCTGGGGAAGAAGGGCGGCCAGGGGAGCGGCCGCTTCCACCGCGGCTTTAGACCCATTGCTGGGAGTTGCTGTGTTGCCGCTTTCCAGTGCGGAGGACAGGTAGGCAGTGAGCGCATTGATTTCCGGAAGGGAATAGTCCTTTTCATTAAACAGGTAGGAGGATATCTCATCTTCATCCATAAGCCCTTCATCCTGGATTTCCTGGATTAAGTCCTGTAATTCCTCAGCCTCAATTCCTGCCGCCGATTTGCTGAGAGTACTGTTCAGTGCAGCCAGCTTAGGAAGGGACTGTCCAAGGGAAGCAAGCTCCTTTGCCAGCTTCTGCTGCTCAGTTGTCAGGGTATTTAAGCGCTCTTCTATCTTTTTTGCCTGCCCGAGAAAGGCCTGGGATTTCATATCCGTCTGGGAGTCCTTTGCCATTTTCCGCAGCTCTTCCA
Organism: Lacrimispora indolis DSM 755; assembly: GCF_000526995.1. Classification (NCBI taxonomy): domain Bacteria; kingdom Bacillati; phylum Bacillota; class Clostridia; order Lachnospirales; family Lachnospiraceae; genus Lacrimispora; species Lacrimispora indolis. The sequence continues at coordinate 5,325,504 of NZ_AZUI01000001.1, forward strand.
CCTCATTTCGCAAATGCCGGACACTGTCCTGCAAATCACCCAGGTCCGGTGATAAATCATCAAGAATTTCCACCGTATGGTTTGTCTGGGTTCTGATATCATTCAAGGCATTTCCGGCGTTTTGAGTGTGATTATAAAAGGGACGCAGGGTCTGGGATAAGCCATCAAGAGCTGCCAGTGCCTCGTCGGCATTCTGATACACCTTGCCCTTGGAATCAGCAAATATCTGCCTGGTTCTATCCAGCCCTCTGATGCCGTCTGCCGTATCTTCAATGCTTTTTTGCATGTTGCCCATGGTATTCAAAACCACATCCAGGCTGTCGCTGATGGCATCCGCCGAATCCTCCACAGTTTCCTTGGCATCTCTTAAATCATTGACCTTTTCAAGCTGGCTTACTGTCAAAGGCACCATGGCAAAGACAATGCCGGAGAATTTGAAATCCTCAGAGCCGATGCGGATGGAATAATGGCCTTCCTCCCCCGGCAGTTGAAAAAAAGCAACCATATTTAAATTTCCCACAGCCTGCACCTGTGCTCCCTCGGCTTCCAGGCTTAGATTTTTATCCATATCCACCACTGTGCTGGCCATTAGGGCCATGTTATTCCGGTAGTAGTCGGAGAGCCCTTTATTGGGGGTCAGATCCACATTGATCTCGATTAATCCCTTTTCTCCAGCCAGTTCGTCCGCCTTTTTTTCCACCCCATTTAAACGGTAACTCACCTTAATATCCCAGGGAAGCTGGGATTTCTCTGTCTGGGTCCTGCCTTCAAAATAAAACCGTTTTCCCGTCTCTTCCGGAGAAAATGTGATGGAACCGTCTTCTCCCAAAACAGGTTCCGAATGATCCGTTAAGTTCATTACCTTCTCATAAGCACCGTAATCCACCACCTTGCTGCTTCCATTCATCTGGTAATTTTTTACGATGCTGCTTTCCTTTATTTCTCCATAAGGATCCATGGTTACATAAAGAGTTTCATCATACTGGGGCACTTCCGGCGCGGCCAGGGCCGACAGAACCGGCTGAAGGGAGAATATGGCAGCCAGGCCCATACTCAGGATTCTATTATACTTTTTCATGGTCATTCTCTCCTTTTAATTTCACTTTTCCATATCTTAAACGCCGTTTTTCCTTCCTCATTGCCGCATTCCGCTGCTGTTTCTGGATCTGCTTGTCAAAGGTGCTTAAAAGCGCCGGAAGAAGGGAAAGCACCAGAACCATACTTAAGACCGCTCCCCTCCCCACCAGGCGTCCCACCTGGGAAATGGCCTGTATGGACGATGTAAAATACAATAGATAACCTACGACCGTAAGAATCCCGCCTGACGTCAGTATGGAAAGGGTGCTTTTTGAAATGGCGGACATGGCGGAATCCGTATTATTCATGGTTTTACGGAAACCCAGATAATTGTTGGTCATCAGGATAGAATAATCAATGGTGGCTCCCAGCTGCAGGCAGCTTACGATGATGTATCCAATGTATACCATGCTGTCCCCCAGCACATAGGGCAGTGTCATGTTCAAATAAATGGCCACCTCAATGGGTATGATAACAAGGATTGGGACCAGGACCGACTGGAAGGTCGCAAAAACCACCAGAGCCACTCCCGCCAATGATAATAAGGATACCTTATTATAGTCATCGGTCAATATGTCGCGGATGTCAATGGTTGTGGGAGTCATGCCTATAACATAAGCATCCTCCGGATAATATTCCCTGATCACGCCTTCCAGCTTCTGGCTGCATTCAAAGGCATACGGGCTTTCCTGGACCGTATTTAAGGATATCAAAAGTCTGGCATACCGCTCACTTCTAAGCTGCTCGCTCACCTTTTCCGGAAGAAAGCTTTCCGGAATTCCTTTGGGCACTGTTCCCGCCATGGATATGGCGTAATTTACAAAATCCAGGTCCTCTAAAGAATCCGTCAGCTGCCCTTCTGTAACCAGGTCGCCGTTGGGAACTATGCCAATGATCATGTTGGATTTTCCGAATTCCTCATTGATTGCCCTGGTATCCTCATATACCCTGGTTCCCGGTCCGGCTCCAATGGCATCATCTCCGTAATAAAAAACGTTCATATTCTGACCAAAGTAACAGGGAACAGCCAGAAAAATGGCAACAACGAAAACAGGCTTCCGAATCTTGTTCATCAATTTTGCAAACCGGTCAAAAGAAGGAAGAAACGGTTTATGGGCCGTTTTTTCAATCTTATCATTAAAGTGCAGGATCAGAGTCGGCATGAGGAACAGTACGGTGGCCAGGCTGCAGAGGATTCCCTTGGTCAGCACAAATCCCACATCCTTGCCAATGGTAAAACGCATAAATGCGATCACAAGAAACCCTACAATGGTGGTGGCCCCGCTGGCCAGAATGGAACTGCAGGATTCCTTTACCGCCAGCTCCATAGCCTCATGTATTTCAATACCCGTATTCTTGATCGCCGTAAAAGTATGTAAAAGGAAAATAGAATAATCCATGGATACTGCCAGCTGTAAAATGGCTGCCGTGGAAAATGTAAAAAATGATATGGTGCCGAACATCAGGTTAGACCCCATATTCATGATGATGGCCACGATCATGACAAAAATAAACAAAAACGGTTCCATCCAGGACGTGGTGGTAAGGGTCAATATAAGCCAGATGATCACCAGAGCCATTCCGATCGCCATGGTGATCTCCTTTGTTATGGACTCTTCACGCTCCTTGCTGGATACAGCGCTTCCGGCAAAAGAGCCTCTGTCCTTTCCCACAATGCGGTAAATATGGTCCACCGCCTCACGGGTCAGGTGATTGTCATCACCATTTTCAAAGATCACATCCATCAGTGCATATCCGTCATGGTAGTAATCCTCCATGGAAAAAGCATCCACTGACATCATATCTGTGATTCCCTGATTCACAAAGGAGGCCCCCATATACACATCAGTGGTCAGGTCCGGGCCTATGACCAGGTCCACCCCTTCCAGATCCGATATCTGCTCTCTTATTCTCTTAGCTTCCGGAAGGCTTACATCCTTTACCATGATCCGGGCCATGCCAGGGTACCCAAACTCATCCTCCATTACATCGAGAGCCTGTTTTGTCTGAGCAAACTGGGGCAGATATTTGCTTAAATCGTAGTTTACCTTTACAAAAGGAAAACAAACTGCACAGATGATGGTCGCAAGAAAGAAAAAGGCCTCTATTTCCTTCCCACAGAATACAATCACGTGCACGATTCTGTCAAATAAACTTTTGTCTTTTTTCATGTCTTCCTCCATTACCCATCCTGATTCTACTAATAGATACATTATTGACTTTTGAACACGTGTACATTATAATACTCTTGTAAATAAGTTTCAATAATCAATCATTAGCGATAATTCTATTAACAGTCACAAGTTATTTCTTAATGCAGTACTCAACACTTTTTGCCATAATGTTCATAATTTTCAGGGTCTGAAATGAGAAGCAAGCATAGAATCACAATTGGAGGAATGATATGGAAACACAAAAACAGGATCGACGCATCCGAAAAACCCAGAAGCTGTTAAAGGAGAGCCTTCTTGAACTCATGGAAAAGAAAGATTTTAAGAATATTTCCGTAAAAGACATCACGGAACTGGCTGATTTAAACCGGGGTACTTTTTATCTTCACTACGCCGACACATACAGCCTGCTGCAGGAGATGGAATCTGAAGTCTTAAATGATTTTCAGGATATGGTCAGCAACCGCCGCTATGCTTTTAAAAAGGACTCGCTCCTGCCCGTTGTCATCCCAATCATTCATTATATTGAGGAGAATAAAAAGATATGTAAGATCCTGTTTGAGAACAGCTCCTCCAATGATTTCGTAAACCGTTTCCATACCCTGGTCTTAAAAAACGGTACGGCAATCATCAAAGAACAGTATCCTGATGCAAAGGAAGTGACCTTAAATTATTACCTTGAATTCATTACCTACGGGCTGACGGGCGTTCTAAAACAATGGCTTGATACGGATATGCAGCAGCCTAAGGAAGAAGTGGCCGAATTTGTTGATAAAGTGATTATGGGAACTGCAAAAAAGCTTCTTGCCGTGTAAACAAAATCAATTTTATTCCAAATCCTTATTTTTCTAAAGGAATTAACCGATATATGGATAGCGATGTTAAGCAGCCATTTGATCTGTATTCCGCATCAGTAAATACACAAGGATGATCATTATGCCAAAATTTATAAAAAACAAAAAAGAGAAAGCTCCCAAGACAAAACCCCAAAAAGTAAAGGCCGCAAAGGCCAAAAAAGTGAAGGCAAAACCAGCAAAAGCTCCAAAAGCCAAAGGGAAAAGCCTATTGCCTAAAAATAAAAGGGTCCTGGTTTTGCTGGTAGCGGCTCTGATGATCATGATTATAGGATCTGCCCAGGCCATCATTTTGCTCACCGCAAAAAAGAAGGATACCACGAAAGAACAGGTGCAGCAGGCGCCCTCCTATTACTTTTCAAAAGATGAAGGAATTTCTTCCGTAACGGAAGTCGTGGGAAAACGTGATTTTGAAAAGCAGCCGGCTGTTGAAGCCGTCCAGGAAACGGAAACAAAAGAAACCGATGACCAGACACAAAAAGCCAGAGAATCTTCTGCTCCTTCCTCCACACAAGCAGCCGGCCCGGAGGACCGGTACAAGTACTTTCATGTAGAAGACACCTCTGCTGATTTAAAAAGCTACAAGGACTATTTAGAGGGAGTAAAAAATTTCATTGATGTAACGGACAAATCCCTTCAGGAAGAACAGACTTCCACAGAAGAAACTGAAAAAGCCGGCACAGAGATCTACAGACTTGCCGGTCCCTCCAAAGACTCCTCTTCCTACCTTTCCATTACCCTGGAATCTGAAGCTGACAGCTATACGGTAACTACATGTAAGGAAGACAAGCCCTGGAACACCTTTTTTAAAGACCAGTGGAAGCAGCAGAAAAAGATAATTGCGGATTTTGAAAAACAGCCGAAAGCCACCAATACCATTGAACAGGCAGAGGAAACAGTCCGCGCCCAGAGCCAGGAAAAGCTAGGTCTGCCGGAAACCGTGGAATCTTATGAATATATCGCATCACCTGGATTATCTAAAATAGACGGGAAGAATTATTATACGGTCAGGGCATATAAGCGCCAGCCTGATAACACCCTGATTTATGTTGCCTCTTATTTGTTTGATTATAACACCAGCAGCGTGGCTTTTCAGTATGACGAAGGGACAGGAAAAGCTACTCCTCTCAGCTAAATGTATATCATAAAAAGACGGACAGTCCTATGGATTGGTTCCGTCTTTTTTCATGGTAAAGAGCCCCCGAAAGAATCCCCTCCTGTAGAAAGTGACTGAAAAATCACTGGACACTTTGCTCTGCTTCCCTTTTATGCTATAGTAAGGATATAAAAAAACAGAAGGAGATGTTGTTATGGAATTTTTACAATTGGCAAAAGAACGTTACTCCGTCAGGAAATTCAGCGACCGCAAAATAGAAAAGGAAAAGTTGGATCTGATCCTGGAAGCCGGAAGGGTCGCTCCTACTGCAGTGAATTTTCAGCCCCAGCGGATCCTTGTCATTGACAGCGCGGAAAATCTCACCAAATTAAAACCCTGCACTCCTTATCATTTTCATGCCCCTCTGGCTCTGCTGGTATGCTATGATTCCACGGTCAGCTGGAAGAGATCTTACGATAATAAGGACATGGGAGACATTGACGCCGGCATTGTAGCCACACAAATGATGCTTGAAGCATCTGAGTTGGGATTAGGCAGTACCTGGGTTGGTCATTTTGATCCCGCAGCCATCTGTGCGGCTTTTGACATCCCGGAACATTTAATTCCTGTGGTACTGCTTCCCATGGGCTACCCCAGGGAAGACTGCACCCCCAGCCCCTATCACGAAAAGCGGTTTGATACAGAACATACGGTTTTCTTCAACTCTTTTAAGGACCTGGAGCTTCCCAAAGGCTGATAACCTTTCATGAACCCCCATATCCATGCATAAGATAAATATATACTGCGTCTAAAGTAGCAGGTTGGGGGCTTTCTCATGAATAAAATATTTGATAATGAATATTATGATTTGATTGTAAGCAACTCTTTGGTTCCCCGTTTTGACAGGGATAATATTACTGTTTTAAATGACAATTATTCTTTGATTCATATACAGAAAAATAATATGGATGCCTGCGATTTAGGCCTGTATCCTTACGATAATTTCCCCTCTCTTTTCACTCTTGCCTCTAAGGTAAGCATTGAAAGATCAGGCATCTGCAATACCCGCAAACATCCCCATTTAAGCCTTATGGGGCTGGGGGTGCTCATCGGCATCATAGATACCGGCATTGACTACCAGCATCCTGCATTTAAAAATTATGACGGCACCACCCGCATTCTATCCATATGGGATCAGACCGACCAAAGCGGCAGGCCTCCGGAAGATTTTAGTTTCGGCTCGGAATACAGCAAAAATCACATAAATACTGCGTTGAGATCATACGATCCTCTGTCCATTGTTCCTACGAAAGACACCAATGGACACGGCACAGCAATCGCCAGCATTGCCTCCGGTGCTGCTAATGAAAAACAATCCTTTACCGGCGTTGTTCCCCAGACAGAGCTTGTGGTCGTAAAATTAAAAGAAGCAAAACAGAATTTAAAAAAACTGTTCTTTGTTCCGGAAAACTCCCTGTGCTACCAGGAATCAGATATTATGCTGGGAATCCGTTATCTTCTCTCCGTTGCACAAAAAACAGACCACCCTATCGTCATATGCATTGCCTTGGGAAGCAGCCAGGGTGGCCATGGCGGGCAGGGTGCCCTCAGCTCCTACTTGGATCAGATCGTACAGCTTCCAAAAATCAACGTATCAGTGGCGGCAGGAAATGAAGGAAAGAACCGCAGACACTATTTCTATCAGTCAGCAGCATCGCCCTATTGTAATGATTTTAATTTAAAAATAGGAAAAAACGACAAAAAATTCTCCATGGAAATCTGGCCCTTTCCTCCCGGTAAAATAACCATCGAAATTTTCTCACCCAACCGGGAAATCGTTCGAAGCATACCTCCTTCTTCCAGGGACTGCCAAAAATTCAACCTTTCCTTTGGCCAAACTACCATTTGGATCAACAACAGCCTTTTGGAGGGATCTACCGGGGATCAGCTCATCTTAGTGCGTTTTGACAATCCCACACACGGAATCTGGTATTTTCAGGTTTCCAGCATTGAAAGCGAGCCTTTTTCCTTTCATGCCTGGCTTCCGTCAGGAAATTTGATCTCAAACGAAACATATTTTTACCACTCAAGCCCGGACACCACCATAACAGCCCCCGGAAATGCCCGAAATCCTCTGACAGTTGCTGCCTATAACCAGTTTGACGACAGCATTCTGGAAGAATCCGGAAGAGGTTATTCCCGATTGGGTGAGATCGTTCCCGATGTTGCTGCTCCCGGCTACCACATTCCCTGTGCCCTCCCCGGAGGCCTGTATGGAAGTATTACAGGTACCGGTGCGGCGGCGGCCCACGCAGCCGGAGCAGCAGCCATGGTCCTGGAATGGGGGTTCTGCAAAGGAAATCACACAGCCGTCACAGGGCTCCAGATCAATCACATGATGATGCGGGGGGCATATCGAAGCGACGCCTATACTTATCCCAATAATATCTGGGGGTACGGGCAAATAGACGTATACAAAATGTTTCAAAGAATAGCCGCAATTTGATGAGCGGGTTAATTGAAGAATAAAAAAGCTTTAGCTGCCGATCCCATGATCGGCAGCATTTCTTTTATAAAACAAAGCCACCACAATGCCTCCCAGGCAGGCTATCCCACCCAGAAGCACATAACCGGTCTCCATTCCCTTACCAGAGGCCAGTGCCCCTGTAAAAACAGGGAATGTGGTCATTCCTAACGCATATACGGCCTGAAACAGTCCCATGGCAGTGGATTTACTTTCTGCCGGAATCTCCTCCATTGCTTCAGAGGTTGCAAAAGAAAACAAGATACCGGTGGACATCCCCGGTAAAATCTGCAGCAGCAAAAGCACAGGGATGCTCCCTGCAGCCGGAACCAGCACACAATATAAGGCCACAACTCCAAATACCAGAGGGATCCAGAACCTTGGCCCCCTGGAGCTGCAGATGCCGGAAGCTGCAAAGGCCGCAAACCCTACTGCCGACATCATATAGACGACTGAGGAAATCCCTACGATCCCATTGGACGCTCCCAATGATTTTAATATCTGGTTTGTAAATGACATGGCAGTGGTCAGCTGGATCCCCTGCTGGATCAGGGCTGCAAAAGAAAACATCCATAAACGTTTATTTTTACAAACAGAAAGCAGTTCCCTGGTTTTATGCATGCCGGGATGGACATCCGTTTCTTTAATCCCTGCTGAAAGGAGAAAAGCCAAAAGGCCTGCAAAGATGCTCAATATACAGATCCCGGCCATGCCTATCCGTTGATAACTTACCGCACTGCATAAGAAACCGAGAAGCATTCCAAAATTGTTGAACAGCACGATCCGGCTGGTGGCCGCCTGCTGATCCCTGGCGGAAAAATGGCTGGTGTAAAACACCATAAAAGAGATCCACATGGCGGAAGCCAGTCCGGAGAAAAGATTGGCCACCAGAAAACCGGTGCCATTGCACCAGAATACCCGGAAAACAGAGGCCGTTCCTGATGCAAGAGCTCCTGCCATAATAAAATATTTATGCCTGCCAACGGAATCCGCACAAAGCCCTATGGGAAATCTTAATAGCAATTGGGAAATTCCATAGGCTCCAACAATCATTCCGGTAAATGCGCTGCCGGCTCCAACTGCAGTCAAAAAAGTGGTCTGATACGGAATATACACATATTGGGCAAACCAGAAAAGGGATACCATGGCAAGGTAATGGATTTCCTGTCTGCGGGTAAAAGTCAGTTCCTTTAAAGTCTGTTGTTTCATGTCATCTTCCTCTGAGCATATTCTTCCAAAATCCTGTGAATGTGGACGGCTAGGTACATTTCTTCCTGCTTAGACAGATTGGAATCAAATTTTTCCATAATAAAAATGCCGATCTTTTTCACGCATTCATATTCCCTTGGACAGCTCTCAAGCACATGTGTGTAGAAGGAATCTTCATAATCATAGAGATCCTGGTTTCCATTTACAAGCCTTTGTGCAAAGAGGCGCAGATGGGTCACAAACCGGGTATAGCCGATGCCGTCTTCATCGTAGAGAATGGAGAAATTATATTTTACAATATCTAAAATGCCCTTGACTGTTTCAAATATTTTCTGGTTATCCATACTGTCAGAGTTATTTGTCTGGGCATTGATAAAATGAAATGCAATGTTTCCGGCCTCATCCTCCGGCAGCTCCACTTTCAGCCGCTCCCTCACAAGCTGCAGGGCATATAAGCCCACCTGGTATTCCTTTGGATTAAACCTTTTTAATGTCTGTGTATAAAAATTTTGTATTAAAATCCCCTCATTGTTTCTTTTTACAGCAAAAGATAAATGGTCCGTAAGCCCCAGATAAATATGTTCCATCAGCACCATTCCATAAGTATCAATGGCAAAATCAATGACCTGTTTGGCCAGTTCAAAATAGGTGCTGTCTATTTCCGATGCAAGCCGGATGATATTCTTGGAAATTGACCGGTCCTTTAAGACAAATACCTTTTCAATGTCTTCACTTTTTAAGTGATGTCCAATGGACTTATTAAATCCAATTCCTTTGCCCATCAGGATCACTTCCCTGCCGCTGTCGTCAAGTGCCAGCAGCAGGGAATTATTCATTACTTTTACAACCCTCATAACCCAACCCCATTTCTGTTATTCTCACGAAAGCAGCGAACCAAAGTCACACCTGCCTGACTTTGGCGGCTGCTCCCAGGAGTTATGAGCCAGTTATATGACTCAGAGTTCATCTCCATTGGTTTCAATCACCCGCTTGTACCAGAAATAACTGTCTTTTTTGACGCGGTCCATATCTTTTAAGTCCTGGTCATCCCGATTGACATAAACAAAACCATACCGCTTTCGAAAGCCCTCGTGGGAGCTTAACAAATCCATAAAGGACCATGGAGAATATCCCATGACCTGGACCCCATCCTCTATTGCCTGGCTTAATGCCTGGATATGAGCTCTTAAGTAGCCGATCCGGTACTCATCATGGACTTTTCCGTCCACTGTCAGGGTATCGGCGGCTCCCAGGCCGTTTTCCGTAACAATGAGTGGAAGATGGTATTTCTGATAATAATTATTTAATACGGTCCGAAGGCCCAGGGGATCGATCTGGGCTCCATATTCGCTGGAAGCCAGATGTTCGTTTTTAATATGATGAAAATAACCATACTGGTCAAAATCCACTTCATTGATGGGGAATGCTCTCTCTCCCGCCGGATGCTTCTCATCTGCCGGAAGATACCGGACACATAAGGTACGGTAATAATTCAGGGCAATAAAATCCATCTTCGCGCCCTTTAAAATTTCCTCGTCTTCCGGCTCCATAACCGGGACAATGTTCCTTTCCTCCAGATAAGCCATGTAATAGCCGGGGTAACGGCCGTAATAATGCATATCCAGGCAATAATCCGTCTTAAACCAGTCATTCAGCCTGGCCGCCCATACGTCTTCCGGCTTATTGCTTTCCGGATAAGTACAGGTGGAGGATACTGCGGGGCCGATTTTTCCGTTTGGAATGAGGCAGTGGCAGGCTTTCACCGCCAAGGCATGAGCCAGAAACATGTGGTAATCCATCTGGGCCCTCTGGCGGTCGGCCTCCCATGAATCCAACGCGGTAATGTTCACCCGTTCATTCACCCTTACCATGAGATTCTGCTCGTTGTGGACCTGCCAGTAGGTGACTCTGTCACCAAAGGCTTTAAAGCATATGCCTGCATAACGTTCAAAGGCTTTCACGCAATCCCTGGACTCCCAGCCGTTATATTTCTCAACAAGGGCATAGGGAAGGTCAAAGTGATATAAGGTAATGAAGGGTTCAATCCCCTGTTCCAGCAAGCAGTCAATGACTTGATTATAGAAATCAATCCCTGACTGGTTTATCTCCCCATCCCCATCAGGCACGATCCTGGCCCAGGAAATGGAGAACCGGTAAATCTGCAGTCCCAGCTCCTTCATCAGACGGATATCTTCTTTCCAATGATGGTAGAAATCACTGGCAACCTTACTGTCAGCCTGGATATCCGAACGCTTAAAGGAGTTTACATCTGCAACTGTCAGCCCCTTTCCCCCTTCATCCCAGCCGCCTTCGATCTGAAATGCGGAAGAGGAGGCTCCCCACAAGAAATTCTTCGGAAAATTTGCTTTCCTTACTTCCATATCTATCTTCCTTTACTGATTATTTTTAATTGCGATCACCGGCTTTTCCACAGAAGCCCCGGCTCCGGTAATTCCGGTCACCTCACGGAAGGCAGCTGTATTGCTGATGATGATGGGAACAACCGTATCAAATCCTTCCTTTTTTAAGGCATCCAAGTCAAAGGTCAGAAGCCTGGTCCCCTTTTTCACATGGGCGCCTTCTTCCGCAAATTTCTCAAAATGCTTCCCTTCCAGCCGGACCGTATTGATCCCCACATGAATGATCATTTCAGCTCCGTTATCCAGCATAAGCCCCAGTGCATGAAGGGTCGGATAAACCAGGGTCACGGTACAGTCTTCCGGAGCCACGACTTCCCCTTTTTCCGGGACAATGGCAATTCCGTTTCCCAGGGCCATGGAAGAAAAAACCTCATCGTTTACCGATGTCATGGGAACTGCCAGGCCTTCTACCGGCGAGCTGATCAGTATGTCTGCGCTGGAAGTGATCTCCAAAACATCCTGTGACTCAGCCATTTCTTCCGCTGCTGCGCCTGAAGATGCTTTTCCTGAACCGGAAGCTTGCCCGGCCTTTGCTGTAATATCATCAAATCCAAAAAGGAAGGTGAGTGCCATGGCGCCAAAGAAGGATACACCGACACCGACCAGATAATAAATAAACGTTTTCATTCCAAAAGCCGCATAGGTGGCAAAGGTAAGCACTCCATTGTTGGCAAAGGAATCACCGTAAACGCCTCCCACACCCATGATGGCACCTCCTATGGCGCCGCAGATAATGGCATAGATCATAGGTCTCTTTAACCGCAGGTTACAGCCGTAAATAGCTGGCTCCGTAATTCCGCAGACAGATGCGGATATGGCCGCGGAAGCTGCAACTGTTTTTAAATCCTTGCTTTTCGTTTTTAACATAACACCAAGTGCTGCACCGCCCTGGGAGAAATTCGCCGCGCCGGCAAAAGCCAGCAGGTTTTGATGGCCAAACTGGGCCACATCATTGATTCCAATGGGAAGCAAGGCCCTGTGTGCCCCGAAAATAACGAACACACACCACATGCCGCCTACAAACGCGCCGCACAGGGCAGGGCTTAAATTCATCATCCCGGTGTAAATGAAGTTAATGGCATTACCGATGTAGATACCGATGGGACCAAACACCATAAAAGTTGCCGGTATCATGATCAAAAGGGATATGCCGGGAACCAGTATGATCTTTAATACTTCCGGAATTATCTTTTCTAAAAACTTCTGTATATATGCGAGAATAAATACTCCGATAATAATGGGAATAACCGATGACGCATAGCTTGCCTTGGTAATGGCAATTCCGAACATACTCACTGCATCTTTTCCGGTCATGAGGGAAACCACGGCCGGATAGCACATGGTGCCGCCAAGAGCCATTGCAATGAATTCATTTGCCTTAAATACCTTTGCACTTGTATAGGCGAGAATAATTGGCATGAAATAAAACAATGCATCTGTGGCAGCCATAATCAGGATATAAGTCTGGTTGACCGTAATATCCATCCCATGATTGGAGGCTGTGATTCTGGCAATGGTCAGTAAACCTTTTAAAAGTCCTGAAGCCGCGATCGCCGGAACCATGGGTGTGAACATGGAGGAAATGGCAATGAGGATCCGGTTCCCAATGGACCCCTTTTCTTCGCTGCTGCCTGTATCTTCCTCTAAGGATACCATAGGAAGGAGGGCTTCGTAAACCTTTGTGACCTTTGTACCAAGCACGACCTGGAACTGACCGCCGCTTTCCACTACGGAAATGACACCTTCCAGATGTTCAATTATCTCTTTTTTTGCCTTCTTTGAATCCTTTAGCTGAAACCTTAGCCTGGTAAAACAATGGGTAAGCCCCCTTATGTTCTCAGAGCCGCCGACATTTTCTATGATGTCTTTGGCTATTTGATTATAATTCATTTTTCAATCCCCTTTCAAGTGTTATAATATCCTGTCATCCGGCCGGAATAACAAAATAAAAAAGACCCGATCAAGCTATCTCAGTCATAAGACCACAAAAATAATCAGTCTTATAACCCTTTGCTCAATCCGATCTTGCCTGCATTACCAGTAACACGTCTTCCTGTTTTGCTATTTAGTTGTACTCAACTAGACACAATATAACACTGTTTGCAGTTTGATGCAACCGATTTTAAAATTTTCTGCGTTTTCCCCAATTTTTCAATACAAAAATCGTCTATTATTTACAAAAATACAGGAGCATACGTTTCTTTCCTGTCTGCTCCTGTATTTCTGAAACCTCTATTATTTTTCCGGCCTTACCGAAAGGGTCCTGATCTGACCAGGCTCTACAACTATAGAACTGCAGTCTGCACTTTCCCTTATTTTCTTTTCATCCAGCCTGCACTCACTCCAGACCAGCCGGTCTGAATCTATGCGGAGCGGAAGGCTGCGGTCAGATGGATTATAGCAGCGGAGAATCAGCTCTTCTGCTTTTTCTGCTTTTTTAAGTGCACTTAAGATCAATTGTTTTTCCTCTATCTTCAGAAGGCTATACTGATATGGCACACTGATTTCCGTTGGATTTAATTTCATGGCATGATATGGCATCTTATTGTATGTGACAACCGGAGTGATATACTCTTTTGCCTGTTGTGCAGCACATGGAATCCAGGTTGTCAGGGCAAAATCAAATCTTTGCACGCCCTGCATCTGGGAATCCGGTGTTTCCATCTTAATTCCGGAAGGTCTTCCCGGCCGGCGGCATAAATTCTCCTTGCCCAGCACTCCAACGCAGCGGAACAGGGTAATTGCCGTGGTGTCATACTCCCGGCCCGTCATCTCATATTCACGTACAGAATTGGTGAGGACTGCAATTCCCCTGTCACCTTCCGGGTGTACGTAGGAAAGGAAGGGATAGATGGAATCCGGGCGCTCTGACCAGTTTTCTTTTTCCCAAACCTCCATCCCAGGGTCTTTTACCGGCCGCCGTATGATTCCCAATTGATTGTCACAGATAGAATATTGGGCTCCCATTCCGTTGGGGACCAGCACCCGAAGGCGGTGATCCTTTGCATGATTATGGACTTCCGCCGTAATCTCAATCATCCTGGAATCCTTTTTTAAAGTGATATTCCAGAGCACATCCAGTACAACATCACAGCTCCTTTTTTTTCTGCTCTCCAGATTTTTGGGAACAGGCATGGAATACCGGATGACCGCTTTTGTCATATGGTCTAAGCAGTGGATCTTCACATCTGCCTCAACGTCTTTGCCTGTAACCATAAAATCCTCTTCAAGAGGAGAATAATCGTATCCATCCCCATCGTCACTGCCGTCTTCCAGCAAAAGGACTTCCGAATAGGTATTTCCCCTCTCCTTATCCGTAATACACAAAGTACCGTTTTTTAACACTTCAATCTTATAATATCTGTTTTCGATCACATCCGTTAAAGTGCCCCCGGCTGCACTCCGATTCTCTTTTTGTGATTCCTTTAAAAAATAGGTCCGGTATCCCATAGCCGGTATGGTATCCTGGAAAACAATCTGGTATTTCACAAAGGGTTCATAATTTCCATAGTGTACGATCTGTCTGTCAATCAATCCCGGATCAATGGTTTCCTTTCTGCAGATTTCAAAGGGGATCCTCCTGCCTGCTTCATCTTCCAGCTCAAAATTACGGATCCTGGTTATAACCTCCCCTGTTATCACCTCGGTTCTTTCATACGCAAGGAGATTAAATGCAGTAAGTTTATCCACAGATATGCTGCTGTCCATGCTGTCGACAATCTGGCGCATGTAAAAATCCATTAATTGATCGGCCCGTTCTTCCGCAAGAAAGAAACGGTCCCCAATTGCCCGATGTACTTTATCACTGCAGCAGCAGCCAATGGAATCATGGGCATGGTTTTGCAAAAGCTCTTTCCATAGCTGCTCCATTAATCCATGCTCATATGGGATCCCCAGACTATATGCGATGCTCATCAAGGGCTCCAGTAAATTCGTTACTTTGTTTTCAATCCTGGTATTTGCAGATTTCAAATCAGCTCTGGATGAATAAATACTTCTGTGAACACGCATATATTTCCCATCCAGAAATTCTCCCCTAAGCGTATCTAAGCCTTCCAATTCCTCTGTGCGCCGAAAGACCTCTTCGTAACGACCTATGGAAACCGTTCTTTCGGGATACAGCTTCTTAATCTGTTCCATCACCTGAAAAATATCTTTTTGAATTGGCATCTGGTCATGGCCGTTAGGAAGGAGTATATCATTTGCCGCGGCTCCCTTATCCAATACCGGAAGGTATTTATCCAGTCTTGTTTTCAGCTCATCCGACTCTGTTGGCAGGTATTTTCCGATTGCATACCCCAGGGGCAGAAGCTGGACCAGAACCTTTGATCCGTCCGGTCCCTCCCAGTAAAATTCGGTTTTGTCCGTACCCATTCGCTCCGAGGTCCCGCGCCAAAATATACACCGTTTGATTCCGAACCCATTTAAAATCTGCGGCAGCCGGGCTGTCTGCCCAAAAGAATCCGGCAGATACCCAATATCCATACGCGGCCCCAGCTTTTCACAGTCCATCATGCCATAAAGCAGATTACGGATTATGGATTCCCCTCCTACTACCATCTCATCGGTCTGGGTATACCAGGGACCTATGATCAGCTTTCCCTGTTTTACCAGTCTCCTGACACGCTCATAATTTTCCGGTTTCACAGAAAAATAATCTTCCAAAACTGAGGTCTGTCCATCTAAGACAAAGCAGGGGTATTCCTTTCTGGTTTCCAGCATGGTGAGAACCTCTTCCATGTCGCGCACCAGTAAGATCCTGGATTCTTCCGCAGTAAAATACCACTCCCTATCCCAATGAAAATGTGGAACTATATGTATACGATCTGCCAAACGTTTCTCCGCCTTTCTTTTCTATGCTTTCTGTTGTTTCTCGAATTTTGCCTTTTTTAATAATACAAGAAGAATTGTAGAAATAACCGCTCCCAATACAGCCGCAAAGAACCATATGGCGGCATTGGCAAGTCCGCCTAATCCATCCTTTAATAAGAACAGGGAGAAAATGCCTGCCCCAGGTACATCCAAGCCGATATTACACATGGCCACAATTGCACCTGTTACTGCAGATCCGGCGCATAAAGAGAAGATCACCCGTAGCGGATCCGCCATCATTAAAGGGATGGCACCCTCGGTGATTCCGGCAAGTCCCAGAATCCAGGTGGACATCCCGGCTTCTTTTTCTTCCTGGGTAAAATACTTTTTAAATCCAAGGGTTGCAAAGGTTACTGCAAATGCAGATACCATTTTAATAGAAGCAAATGCTGCATACGGCATTAAAATCCCTTCTGACATGGCACCGACACAGAATGTATATGCCGCTTTATTTACCGGACCGCCAAGATCAAAGGATACCATAATTCCAATAATGGCGCCAAGAAGTCCGGCATTGGATCCGCTCATACTTCCCAGTACTTGAATCAGAGACTGATTCAGCCATGCAACCGGTTTTCCAAGGAGGAAAATGATGACGATTCCAACAATCAACGTGCTGCACACAGGATATACCCAAAACGAAACGAATCCTGAAAATACACCTTTTGCAGGGATATACTTCCTTAAGGCTCTCACCGTATAACCGGCAACCAGGCCTCCCAGCATTCCGCATAAAAATCCGCCGTTAATCAAATTTGCGGCAATTCCGGCAGCAAATCCGGGAGCCAGCGCCGTCTTATCTCCAAGAGAGTAAGCCATATAAGCAGAAAGCATTGGGATCATCAGTGTTCCAAGAGTATTGCCTCCCATCTTTCTAAACAGCCACAGCCAGCTGTTATCCAGGTTATAAAGATCCTGCAGTCCAAAGCCCTGGGCTATCAATACTGCGAACGCATTGATCATACCGCCTGCAACAATGATTGGGATGATATAGGATACTCCTGTGAGCACCGCCTGTTTGACTTCACTTCCAAAGCTCTGTTTATCCTCTTCCCTGCTTCCCGTATACTCCCTTTTTTCCTGGGTTTTCGCTTTATCCAAGGCTGCACTGATAATGCCCTTTGCGTCTTTAAGGGGAGCAGACACTTTGGTTTTATAAAGCGGAAGGTGATCAAAACGCTGGGAATCCTTCACCGCCACATCAACCGCAAAAATTGCAGCATCAGCTTCCTTTAAATGCTCTGCGGTGTGGCGGCCCTCCACGCCATTGGCCCCCTGCTTTTCCACATAAACCTTAACTCCCATTTCTTCCCCTGCCTGAACCAGCGCTTCTGCGGCCATATAGGTATGGGCAATTCCTGCCGGGCAGGCTGTCACAGCTACGATTGTTTTTTCATATGTCTTTTTAGTTTCCGCTTTTACCGGTTCATAAGAAAGATTTGTGTAAAACTCCCGGCTGGTTTTGGACGAGAGAAGATGTTCCAGATAACGATGATCCGATACCTTTGTCATTAATTCTGCCAGCAGCTCCAAATGGGTGCTTCCGGCCTCTGCCTCGGGAATTGCCAGCAAAAACACGTATCGCACTTTGTTATCCGGAGCCAAGCTCTCCCAGTCGTCTATGGGCTCTCTGACAGAAGCAAATGCAAAGGCCGCATCATTGACCGTCTTGCTTTTTCCATGGGGAATGGCGATTCCCTTATCAATTCCCGTGGCGGATAAGCTTTCCCTCTCTTTTACTGCCTGATAAAACTCTTCTTTTGACCGGATCTTTTTTTCTTCATAAAGCTTTTCAATTAAATCACGGATTGCCTCATCCTTGCTTTTATAGCTGCGGTTTAAAGCAATCAATTTTTCATTTGTTACCCCTTGAAGATTCATAACCCTTCCTCCTTATTTCTTTGTTAAGAACACTATAGCACTTATTTTTCATAAAACTGCATTTTGGTAATTTGCACACAGGTTTTTAAGCAGATATGATACAAATACACAAAAACAGGTATTGTATTTAAACAATACCTGCCATACATAAGTAAACTAAACCATGTAATACGTATTCCAGAAATCCTCACTCAGAAGCCGCAGCAATACCATCAGGCCACACCGGTCCGTTACATTATAATCATTCACAACCCGGTACTCTCCCCAGAAAAACAGCTGCAGATCCGTCATATCAGCCAGTGGATTCTTGTTAAAATGAGTGATACTGATTGTCTTCATTCCTTTTGCCTTTGCCTTTTGCGTCAGCTCCAGCAGCCGTTCATGTTCTCCCCGGGCGCTTATGACAACCAGAACATCACTGCTTTTGCCATGCTCCACACAGTAAAACATATCATGAATGTGAATTTCACATTCTACCTTTTTTGCAAAGCACCGGAGATTATTCTTCATCATTTCGCAAAAATGATAGGAATCACCCAGTCCGGCAAATATACAGCAGTCCGCCTCGATTAAGGTTTTGGATACTTTTTTAATGACACTTTCGTCAATCGTATCCAATGTTTTCACAATATTCTGCGGCAAATGCTCCATGAGCTGATGGACCAGTGTCTTATCTCCGGCCTCCGGTTCATCCTCATTGTTTAAGGCATATTTCAGCTCAGAAAAACCGCTGTATCCTATCTTCTTTGAAAATCTCATGACGGCATTGGGCGCAACGTAAATATCTTCCGCTATTTTCCGTATAGATAAGTTCATGATCTCTTTCCTGTGGAGATTGATATAGTCAACGATCAAATCATCGGTGTCATTCAGTTGGAATTCATGGGACAAAACCCGCTGTTGAAAAGTCATATTTCAGCCCCCTTACTGTTTATTAATTATAAAGAAGAACTAATAAAATAACAAGGCTTAATTTTTATATGACTTACGCCTTTAATACACAGTGCTATAAATTGACAAATGAAAACCGGAGCAAACTATTTTTTTGTTTGCTCCGGTTTTACTTTATCTGTCTGCAGCTGCTTTCATCATAAGAGCTGCCACAGCGGCTCCGGGATCCTTTAGGGAGCGGGAGGCCTCTCCTCTGGTTGCAGCCCTTCCATGAACGGCGATCATGGTTGTGGTATGCTCAAAACCATTCCATGCCGCCTCTGCCGCTTTCCCAAAAGCTTCTTCCAGGGACGCTCCGGCTTCCACTTGGGCCTTAAGCACTTCCACGCCGGGATGAAATCCATCCAAAAAGGTCTTATCTCCTACTTTTGCCTTGCCCAAATCAGCAACGCCGGCTTCATAAGCTTCAAACAAAACGGCAACATCCGCACCGGACAATTCCGTCTTTCCTTTTAAAACCTTTCCGGCACGCATCAGTCCTGCCGCCATCAAGGTCCCCATGGTGGAAGGAACCTTATTTCCCATGGTTTTCCCGGCCTTGTACAAAAGCTTGCCCAGATCCGGCTCAGTCCCGTCTGAAACAGAATCATAAGCCGCCTGAAATCCATCTGTCATGGTCAGCCCCAGATCACTGTCTCCCACAACACTGTCCAGCTCAATTAAGTAGTTTTTGTTTCGCCCCATGATCTTACTTATTCGTTCAAGCATGGCTATCAGTTCCTGCTGGTTCATATCCTCCTCCATTCTGCCGCTGTATTGTCGGCATATATAATCGTGACAATGGTATGGCTTCTGTCTTTTTTACAGCATGGCTTTTACACTGTTCCCTGCTTAAAGAACGGGGTATCTGCCGGAGCATCCAAATAGCCCTTTAGTTCCTCATCCATTTTCAAAAGGGAAATGGACAAGCCGGCCATTTCAATGGAAGTCACATACTCTCCTACATAATAACGGTGAACCTTAATCCCCTTCTCTTCCAGAATCTGATTGACCTTTCTTGCCACAATATACTGTTCGTCAAGAGGGGTGGCTCCCAATCCGTTTACAAGAACCGCCACCTCATCACCGGCATTGTAAGGAATATCTGCCAGAATCCGTTCCATCATCTCCGCCGTGATCTCATCTGCGCTCTCCAGCTTGCCCCGGCGGATTCCAGACTCTCCATGGATCCCCATGCCGATCTCCATCTCATCTTCTCCGATCTCAAATCCCGGATGGCCTACTCTCGGCACCGTACAGGGGGTCAGGGCCACTCCCATGGTCCTTACATTGGCAGCCGCCTTTTTGGCGATCCGCTTTACCTCCTGCAAATCCTTTCCTGCTGCAGCTGCCGCTCCGGCACACTTAAATACAAAGAAGATACCGGCTACCCCTCTTCTGGTGTTCTTCTCTCCGGGGGCTGCCTTGGGAGATGCCACATCTTCCCCTGCAACCACACTTTCCACACAAATATCCTCTTCCATATCCGCCATCTCTGCAGCCATGTCGAAATTAAAGATATCCCCGTTATAATTGCCGTAAATATAAAGAACGCCTGCTCCGGAATCAATGCTTTTTGTAACCTGAAGCATCTGCTCCGCACTGGGGGACTGGAAGACATCTCCCACAGAGCAGCCATCTAACATCCCCTTTCCCACATATCCCAGAAACAGGGGAAGATGCCCCGAACCTCCTCCGGTCGCGATTCCCACCTTTCCCTCCACCTTATTGGAGGTGACCAGGCAGCGAAGGTCGCCTGCTGTATAAGTGACATAGCCGGGATGGGCAAGATAAATCCCCTCCAGCATTTCATTTACATAGTTTTCCGGCACATTAATCAGTTTTTTCATTTATTTCCCTCTCCTTCCCATCATTTAAAGGCCATACGCTTTCCCATATACTTCTATAACTTCCCGGACCGTCGGTTTGAAGGGATTGTCCTCCATGCAGGAATCCCGCATCGCCACTTGAGCCAGATCCTTAAAATCTTCAGGATCTACCTTAAGTTCCCGTAAGTTCTGCGTAATCCCAACTTCCTTTGACAGCCGTCTGATGCAGGACACCGATTCCTTTACAGCCTCTTCCCCCGTCATTGCAGCTGCCCCGGGAAGCTTAAGCCCCTCTGCCACCTTCTTATACCGTTTGGCGGCCTCCGGCCTGCTTCCGTTAAATTCCATAACAAAGGGCAGCAAAACCGCGTTGCAGATGCCGTGCGGCAGATTCTTAAGCCCTCCCAGGGAATGGGCCATGGCATGGACCATGCCAAGACCTGCATTGGAAAAGGCCATTCCTGCGCTGTATTCTCCATAAGCCATCATCTCTCTGGCTTTCTCATTGCTTCCGTCAGACACCGCTTCCGGAAGGTATTCTCTGATCACGCCCATTGCCCAAAGGGCGTCTTTATCGGTAAAAGGGGTGGCTCTCTTTGCCACGGCCGCCTCAATGGCATGGGTCATGGCATCCATTCCTGTGGAAGCCGTAAGACCCTTTGGCATGGTCATCATCAGCTCCACATCATTGACTGCAATGGTGACCATGGAATTGGGGTCCACCATGCACATCTTGGAATGCCTTGCCGGGTCGGTCACGATATAAAAGGAGGTCACTTCGGAACCGGTGCCTGCAGTGGTATTTACCGCGACAATGGGAATCCCCGGTTTCCGGGAACGGTCCACGCCCTCGAAATCCTCCACCCTGCCGCCGTTTGCCATGACAATGCTGACCGCCTTTGCCGTGTCAATGGCAGAACCTCCTCCTACCGCCACTAAAAGATCCACCTCCAAAGCGTTTGCCGCCTCCAGGCATTCATTTACGACGTTTGTGGAAGGATTGGGTTCCACCAGATAGTAAATGGCATATTCCGCTCCGGCCTTTAAAAGGCAGGCTCCCACCTTATCTCCGGTACCATTTTTATACAGGAACGGGTCCGTAACGATAAGCCCCCGTTTAAATCCCCGTTTCTTAAGCTCAGCCGGCAGCAGTCCAATGGAGCCGCGGCCAAAAAAGCTGGTTCCTACTGCATTGATCCTTTCAAGCGCCATAAAGGGCCTCCTTAGAATTCTATATTTCTGAAATCTCCCGGATCGATCCGTTTCAGCGCGTTCAGTTCTTCCCTTGTGGGAAGGGGCGTATAGTCGATATGGGAGTATTTTATGGGGAATCCGGTATTATCCCTTACCTCTTCCAGGCTGGAAGTTGGATGAATGGTTTCCAGGACCATTTCCCCGTTTTCCATTTTAAAGATGCATAAAGGAGTGACGATCCGGTCCACGTTTCCCCTGGTAGTCACAAAATCCACCTGTTTTACAAAGGTACGTTTATCGTGCTTTGTTCTCCAGAGAATCGCCCTCTTTGCCGTTGGAATGAGAACGGCACTGCCCGCTCCTCCCGGCATCCTTACCTTTGGTTTCTTATAATCTCCAATGACCGACGCATTGACATTGCCGTGAAAATCAAACTGGATCCCGCTTAAGAATGCCATATCCAGCTCCCCTCTCATGGCCAGGTCAAATACTTCCATTAAAGGAAAATATCCTGTAGAACGCTCCAAAAGCTCCGGACCTGCACTGGTATATTTTTTAAGCCTCATTGGATCCGGGTCCACTCCTCCCGGAATATTCAAGTGCACTGCCTCAGGCGCATGAAGCGCCTTTGCCAGCAGCAGCGCGGTCATGGGCATATGGGAGGATACCCCGTGAAAGACCTTGCCGCCGTTGGGTATGAGGCGGGCCATGGCGCAGACCATAATATCACAGATTCTGTATTTTTCTTCCATCAGGCCACGCCCCCTTATCCTTTATAGTCAGACGTTTCAAATGCCTTTAAATAAGCCTTAAGGCCGTCCAAATCCTTCAGTTCTTTAAATTCCCTTAAGTTCTTTCCGTCAATATCGTAGACTCCCGGGCAGGAACAGGGCGAAGCTCCCTTAGGCACCCTGACCACCGCTTCCACCAGAAAATGGGGGATATCCGACTTTTTTAAGCTTCCTGTAAAGGAAGATCCGTGGACAATATTTTCTGTTGTCAGGATGACCTTTTTTGCTGCCCTTGAAAATAAAACATCCTCAAACAACGGTCCTGTGATCCTGGCGTTTCCTTCTTTATCCGCCTCCTGAACGTGAATCACCGCAACATCCGGCTTTATGGCCCGTACCACGGTAACCGGCTCCCTTGTAAATGGATCCTCGACCCGCACAAAATAATCATTTGCATCGATCAGATCGCTGATCACAAGTCCCTTTACCGGCATAAAGCCCACCCCATAGCTGGCAGCCCGCAGGGCAGAGATCACCGTATAGCAGGCATGTTCATTTCCTTTTACAGCTCCGCTCTCAACCGCCCTGCGGTAATGGCCTGCCAGGGAATATTCGCTCTCATAGCTGATAAAGCCGGCATCAACGCTGGAAACACAGCCTCCGAAACAGAGAATGTCCACATCCATTGCCCCAGCGGTCTTTACCAGCTTTAAATCCCTTTTATTCTGCCGGACCAGCTCCCGCACCATTGCCATGGGCGCCCGGTGGAGCACATTGCCTCCAAGACCAAGGATATCCCCGTCATGGATCCGGGCTGCCGCCTCCTGCAAAGACATGACTTTGTTCATGGTCTGACCTCACTTTCTATCCTTCACTCCATTACTTTGCCGCATTGCAGGCAATCTGGATGGCATCCCACACGCCGGAAAAAGGAGGCGCATAAATAAGATCCGTCATTCCCAGTTCTGCCGTGGTCATTCTGCTATGGATTGCCACCGCAAACACATCCGCCCGCAAAACAGCTCCTTTTTGCCCGCAAGTCTGTGCACCCAGCAGCCTTTTTGTCCCCTTTTCATAAATCAGCTTTATGGTGATGGGTGTGGGATTTGGATAATAAGCCGGATGGTCATTGGCCTCAATGACAAGGGTCTTGTAATCCCTTCCAAGGCGTTTGGCATCTGCTTCTCCCATGCCTGTGCGCCCAAGCTCCAGCCCGCACACCTTGATCGCAGCCGATCCCAGGGCGCCCAGGAACTGCTCGTGACCGCCTGCCAGATTAGCGCCTGCGATCCTTCCGCATTTGTTTGCCACCGTACCAAGGGCCAAAAAGCTGTCTTCCTCTAAGACTTCGTTATAGACAAGGATACAGTCTCCTGCCGCATACACATCAGGCAAAGAGGTTCTCATCTCCCTGTCCACGATCAATGCACCGTTTTTTCCCATGGAGATTCCCGTATCTTTTAAAAATTCCGTACAGGGTCGGACGCCTGCCGCAACGATCACTAAATCCGCCTCATAAATTCCTCTGTCTGTTTTTACCTGTTTCACATAAAGACCGTCTCCGAAAAACTCTTCTACCTTTTCTCCGGTATTAAGCTCCACTCCGGACCTTACCAGCTCTTCCTGAGCCAAGGCGGCCATCTCCTCATCAAAAGGCGCCAGAATTCTGGTTGCCGCTTCCAGGATGCGGACTTTTTTTCCAAGGTTTAAAAACGCTTCCGCACATTCCACTCCAATATATCCGCCTCCAACGATGACCACGTTCCGGATTTCAGGCAATTTGGCGTATTCCTTTAAAAAGATCCCGTCTTCCATGGATTTCAGCACATGGACCCCCATAAGCTCCTTGCCGGGAAAAGGGGGAACCACGGACGATGCCCCTGTAGCGATCATCAGTTTGTCGTATGTATCCTTAAATTCCTGACCATTTTCAAGATTTTTTACAAGAACCTCTTTTCTTTCTGCATCAACAGACAATACCTGATGGCGGAGAAAGGTATTTATTCCCATTTTGGTAAAGGTCTCCCGGGTGCGGGCGATCATTTTGCGGTAGTCATCGTTAAATCCTCCCACGTAATAAGGAAGTCCGCACGCTCCATAAGAAAGAAAACCGCCTTTTTCATAGACCGTTACTTTAGTACCCGGGTCCACCCTGCGGATTTTGGAAGCAGCGCTCATGCCCGCCGCAACTCCTCCAATTATAATAATCTTCATGTTTTCTCCCTGATCATATCATAGAGTCAATTGCCTGACCGGCCTCTCTCATAGCTTCTTGTGCCGTCTTTTTTCCGGTAAATGCCTCAAAGATTTTTTCATAAAAAACACCGTTTTTCTCCCCTGCCTTTGATAAACGGGGGAGAGGCTTTGCAAGCTCCATCATCTTTTGCTGCACCGGAAACCAGGGGCACTCCCCGGCTCCTTCCAGATAACTCCCCCTTCTTACGGGAGCTCCGCTCTTTTTTCCCACCTTTCCATCCACTTCTGGGGACCGGAGGTACTTAAGAAATTCCTCTGCAGCTTTCTTTTTCCCTGAGCTTAAGCAGATCCCAAAAGACCAGGTCACGTTCCAGGCCGTAGAAAAGGTACAAAATCCCAGATCCCACGGTTCCAGACAGCCTTTCTTAAAAACTTCCCCCATCTGACCGCTCCAGGTGACAGCCATTGCCGCTCTTTTCTCCCGGATAGCCAACGCAATTTCCCCGTTTCCGAAGGCTTCCGTGCCGTCAACTGCACAAGTTTTCAATTCCACATAAGACTGAAGCCCTTTTACCGTTTCTTCCTTCCCGCAGGCCGCTGTTCCATGAAGATCATAAGCATCTCCTCCATACATGCGGAGAAAGGGAAGTGCATCGGTAAAGATTTCAGACTGATCAGCTTTCATTGCCACTGCCTGCTTCCCGCAGGCCTCCTTGTAAGCCTTTGCCGTCTCTATGTATTCCTGGGGTGTTATGACATTTTCAAGTTCCTTTCCCAAGACCTGGTGAAGCAAGCTCTTGCGGTAAAGAATCATATGGCCGTCACAAAAGGAGGGAGACAAGTATGCCTTTCCCTTGTACCTCATTTCCTCTGCAATGACAGGAAGTATGTCTTCCTCCTCAAAATCAAGCTCAGAAAGATATCCCTTTTCTACAAAATCGCGAAGCCATAAATGGCCCGCAACCATGACAATGTCATAATCTGCTTCCCCTGCAAATGCCTTCATCATCATGGGATAGTAATCCGCCCAGGGAACGATATGGAAATCTACTCTTCCTCCATACCCCTTTAATATTCCCAGTTCTTCATCCAGATAGCCTTCTACTGCCGGATCTGCCACTGCCAAAACCTTAAGCGTTTCCTGTTCCATAAGCGTTCCCTCTCCTTCTCACTTCCCCGGCTGAGGCGGCGCATCCACGATGCCCACAATGTAGGCATCTACCGGCGCCGAACGGTCCAGCGCATATTGGGTGGTATCATCGGTGGTTACCAGTACCAGTTCCCCAATTCCTGCACCTATGGTATCGGCAGCCACAAAAATATCCTTCTTATCTCCATAGTAAGGCTCTACCAAAAGAAGCTTGAACCCAACCAGGCTTTTGCATTTTCTCGTGGAAACCACTGTTCCCATTATTGTTCCTAATATCACCTAGCCTCTTCCTTTCTAATGGTCACCCACTGTCCCTGTTTCAGCTGGAATGCATTGGCGTCATCTGTATCCACATGGAAATCCAGCTTACTGTCACGGGTGACACGGATCAGCACCTGACCCAGTTCACCGCCTTTTGGTCCATTGACCACAACGCTTACCCGATCCTGATCCAATACCCCGAACCACCGGGCATCTTCCGGCGTCATGTGGATATGGCGGTCCGCAATGATGACTCCCTCTGTCAGAAGCACCTCTCCTTTTGGCCCTTTTAACAGTATTCCGGGAGTTCCCTTTAAGTCTCCTGACGATCTTACGGCTGGCTGTATTCCCAGAACTCTGCAGTCACTGGAAGCCACTTCCACCTGGCTCTGCTTTCTCTCCGGCCCAAGAATCCTCACCTTAGGAAGGGTTCCCGCCGGGCCGCAGACAGCCACCTGTTCTTCACAGGCGAACTGGCCCGGCTGGCTTAAAGCCTTACTGGGAGTCAGCCGGTAACCGGTTCCAAAAAGCATTTCCACATGTTCTCTGGACAAATGCACATGCCTTGCCGAGATTCCTACAGGAACCTGAAAGGGCCGTGTACTCAGTCTCTTCCAGTTTTCCAGGACCAGTGAGGTTACCTTTTGAATCAGTTCTTCCCTGTTTTCCATTGTAAGCCTCCGCCCTCAGTCAATTTCCTGTTCTTCCTATTTAAGAAACGGAAGGATTCCGCCTATGGAATTATGGGGTCTTGGAATCACATGAACCGCTACTACCTCTCCCACTCTGGAGGCTGCTTCCTCTCCTGCTTCCACTGCCGCCTTGACGGCTCCCACATCTCCCTGGACCATGACGGATACCAGTCCTGAGCCTATCTTCTCGGTCCCTACCATTTCAACATCCGCTGCCTTCAACATGGCGTCTGCCGCCTCGATGGAGGCCGTAAGTCCCCTTGTCTCGATCATTCCCAATGCTAACATTCCCTTTTTTACTGCCGCCTCTGCCATTTAATTTTCCTCCTTATTCCTGCGTTGTTCTTCCTCTGCTTCTGCAGAATCCTTTTCGCTCTCATGCCTGTCTATCATATTTAAAAGTTTCAACACTTCCGGATGAGGGTTTTCGATGGAAACGGACACCTTCACATTCTCGTCTCCCACCATCCTCCCGGCCTCTCTGGCCGCTTCCACGGCGGCACGGACCGCGGAGGTCTCACCCGCCAATACCGTGTGGCACATCCTGCCTCCCAGCTTCTTGTGGCAGCTTACGATCTCCACTTCAGCCGCCTTTAAAGCCTGGTCCACCACCACAACGGTATTTGCATAATAATTAACTTCTAAAACCCCTATGGCGTTTCGGTTCGTTTTCATGACGCCCACCTTTGCTGATGCCTGTTATTAGAAAGCTGCTTCCCTTTACCCTTTGACTTTCGGCAAAATCTTGGCAATGTCCTGGTGGGGCCTTGGGATCACATGGACTGCCACCAGCTCACCCACTCTGGAAGCCGCCTCACTGCCTGCCTCGGTGGCCGCTTTCACCGCGCCTACCTCTCCGGTTACAATAACGGTTACAAGGCCGGAGCCGATCTTCTCGGTCCCCACAAGCTCAACGTCCGCTGCCTTTAACATTGCATCTGCCGCTTCGATGGATGCGGTCAACCCCCTTGTTTCAATTAATCCAATTGATGTAGATGCCATTTTTGCTACCTCCTGAAATTTTCAATATTTTCTTCCACAAGATCTACCTTTGTGATATGAGACAATGCCCTTGTTCCTTCATATGGTTTTTCGATCATCTCTACCAGGACCTCTTCCGGCCTGTTGATCTTAAGAGCCGCCCTTTTTGCCACTTCGCAGGCTTCTTTTACATCGTCAATCCCGCCTTCAAACTTCACCTGGGCCGTAAGGGGAATGAATGCAGTTGCATCCTTGGGATTAATGGTATCAATACCGATGATCCTCACATTCGCCGCCTTACATGCCTTATCCATGGCATAGAGAACAGCCCCATATCCTGCACATTCCAAAAAGCCGATGGCCATATGTACCTTCCCCTCTCTAGATGATCCGCAAGCCACCCTCTGCCAGCATGCATCTGCGTCTTCTTGTAAAGCTTCTTGCACAGGTAAGCCCTTCTCCGGTAGGACCTGCAATGGTCATGGTCGTATGACCCTCTCCGCCGATCCCCACTCCTTTTAAGGTCGAACCATTCTTCGTAAAAATGGTGGTCTCGATTATTTTTCCGAATTTCGTCATGTTCTCAACATTCCTGGAAAACATGGAAGCAGTATGGCGGTTTCCTGACTCCGCTGCTAACGCACTCTCCACACATTCCTCAAAGGTCCTTAAACGCACAATGGGAAGGATGGGCATTAACTGCTCTACCATGACAAATGGATGGCTCCTGTCTGTCTCACAGATCAGAAGGCGGACATCCTTATGGCCGGAAACCCCTATTGCCTCCAAAAACTGGCCCGCATCCTTTCCCACCCATTTTTTATTCACTTCATAGCTGCCGTTTTTTTCAACCATGGCAAACTTAAGGATCTCGCTTAATTCCAGGGAACTAAGCAAGTACGCGCCTTCCTTTATAAGCTTGTTCACCAGCTCATCAGCAGCCCGTTCCATGACAAAGACTTCCTTCTCCGCCAGGCACAGGATATTGTTGTCAAAGGAAGCTCCCCGGTAAATCTCTCTTGCCGCCAGGCTGACATCTGCCGTATCGTCCACAATGACCGGCGGGTTTCCCGCACCCGCTCCAATGGTCTTCTTTCCGGAACGCAGCAGGGCATTTACCATGGGCATTCCTCCTGTACCCACCATGAGCCGGATCCTGGGATCAGACGTCAATTTGCTTACCGCTTCCATGTCAGGCTCTTTCTGCATGGTGATGAGGCTTGCCGGGCCTCCGTTTTCCACAATGGCCTGATGAAGAATCTTTAAGCAATGGGCGCAGCACCTTTTCGCACCCGGATGGACATTAAATACAACAGAATTCCCTCCTGCTATCATGCTGATGGTGTTATTGATGATGGTCTCCGTAGGATTGGTGGAGGGCGTGATGGCTCCGATTACCCCAAAAGGAGCATATTCCTCGATCATCAGCCCTCCGTCACCGGAAATGGCCTCCGTAGTCAGGCACTCCACGCCAGGAGTCTTTTCAATAACAGCCATATGCTTCTGGATCTTGTCTTCAAACCGCCCCATGCCGGTTTCTTCCCAAACCATCTTAGCCAGGGATTCTGCATGGCTTTTTGCCGTCACCCGGATGGCCTCAATGATCCTGCGTCTGTCTTCTACCCGGTAATGCTCTACCCACTCCCGTTGGGCTGCGTATGCCGCTTCAATGGCATCCTCCACCCGTTCAAATACCCCGTCTTCACTCCGGGAGGGGGTATAAGAAGGCTTTATGCCCCTGCTTTCTATTCCTGCAAGCACTTCCCTTACAATCAGTTCTATCTCTTTTGCCCCAATTTCCATGATCTGCCTCCTAGTTTAGCTGCTCTATCACTCTTCTCACCACTTCGGCTATGATTTCCTCCTTTGCCTTGCCTAAGATCTCCGCCTCCACAGGCTTTTGTTCCTCTGAGGCCATAATCTGCCGTGTCACACCGGTACAGCCGCAGCCTGATGGAGCCAGATTCTCTCCCGGCCTTACAATGGAAGTCACCCCTTTTAATACAGGCTCAGTCCCTGTCCGCTCTGCCTGACGGACATTTGCAGCTGAAACCACATCCTGCATATTGGTTTCCTCCAGGCTGCAGGGAGGAATTCCGCCTGCTGTGATGCCAAGCTTATGCCGGATATCCAAAAGCTTATTTACCTGGTCACAGGAAAGAAGATTCTGGCGCCCGATGATGTTGCCCGTATACATCAATATAGTCGCATAATATTCAATGGATTCCAACCTGTAAAATGCCTGGTAAATATCTTTCCCCCAGGTCAGTGCTCCATGGTTTGCAAGAAGCACGCCATTGTGGGTGTTCACAAAGGGGGCAATGGAATCCGGAACTTCATCCGTGCCAGGCGTCGCGTATTTTGCAACCGGTATGGATCCAAGCCCCAGCACCGCTTCCGTAAGGACCGCGGCATCCAGGCTGATCCCTGCAATGGCGAAGCTGGTGGCAACTAAGGGGTGGGCGTGGGTGACTGCCTGCACATCCGGGTTTTCCTTATAAACCCGCAAATGCATTTTTACTTCTGAGGAGGGTTTCCATCTTCCCATCAGCACTTTTCCGTTTAAATCCATTTTCACCAGCATATCCTGGGTCATAAATCCCTTTGATACCCCGGTGGGCGTCGTCCAGATGGTGTTCGGCCCTACCTTACAGCTGATGTTTCCATCATTTGAGGCTACAAAGCCTTTGTCGTACATACGTCTGCCGATGTCCAAAATTGCCTTTTTGGCCTCAAAATCAGACATGTACTTTACGCCTTGAACTGTCATCATATCTTTACCTCCAAAGTCCAAACAACTACATGTTCTTTCTGTCCGAACCTTCCTCTTTTATACTGTATTTGTACCATTTTTATGTCTGTTTGTCAATATTTCATGTTGTTTTATTTTTGATTTTACTGTTTTATCTTTATTTCATCCTTTTCTTCTTTACATTTATTTAAAATAATTATACAATATACTTATATACCACCTGATTTCTATGGTT
The DNA here is from genome assembly GCF_000526995.1 of Lacrimispora indolis DSM 755. Classification (NCBI taxonomy): domain Bacteria; kingdom Bacillati; phylum Bacillota; class Clostridia; order Lachnospirales; family Lachnospiraceae; genus Lacrimispora; species Lacrimispora indolis. The sequence goes on from NZ_AZUI01000001.1 coordinate 5,356,559, forward strand.
TTATATTGTATTTTATTTGTCAAGCGGATTTAACAATGACCAAGAGGCAGATCCTCCGCTTCCACACTTCCTCACAGCGCGCCCCGCTTCACCGGGCATAACCGAATGGCAGCCTTTGCTGCCTGTTCACTTGATTCGGTTAAATTAACATTTATTGCCATAAAGAAAGGAATATGCCTATGTTAGCAGTAACAAGGAAAGCCAGAATCAAAGATATTATTTTAGAAAAGAAAAGTGTTACGGTAACCGAACTTTCCAAAATTTTCTCCGTAACCGAGGAAACCATCCGGCGGGATTTAAAGCAATTAGAGGATGACGGGTTCCTGACCAGAACATACGGCGGTGCATTTATACAAGACGGGGTTGAGAATAACGTAGATTTAACGATCCGGGAAACCGCATATATGGAGAGTAAGCAGTCCATTGCGAAAAAATGCCTGTCAATCATCCATAACGGAGACTCCATTTTCCTGGATGCTTCTACCACGGCCCTTCAGCTGGCAAAGGCCTTACAGGGAATGCGCCTTACCGTAGTAACAAACTCCCTGCTGATCATCAATGAGCTGTATGACAAAGAGGACATCCGCCTCATTTCCATCGGAGGCTCCTATACACCCCGGGACAAAGCTTTTGTGGGAAATACCGCCCTTAAAAATCTGGAATCTTTTTATCTGGACAAGACCTTTATGTCCTGCCGGAGCGTTTCCAAGGAACACGGTATCACCGATTCCAATGAAGCCATTGCCGCCATACGCCAGATGCTGATGACCAGGAGCAATCACGTCTATCTCATTGCAGACCACTCCAAATTTGATAAGACCTCATTTATCCGGATATCCGGCTTTGAGACCATCACAGGGCTGGTTACTGACAAACGGATGGACGACCAGTGGAGAGAATATCTTTCAAAAAATAATGTGGAGCTTTACGAAGCAGCGGAAATATAGTCTGATTTTGGCAAGAGGATGTCTCAGTTTCTTTGAGACATCCTCTTTTCATATGCCAAGCTCAGCTTTTTCCTTCACAATCCGGCGGATATACTGAAGCTCACACTTTCTTTGCTTTCAGGGCCTCTTCCTTTTTCCTGAATATTTCCTTTAATGATTCTGTATAAGGTGCTCTGGCGATCCCGTACTCTGTTACGATCCCTGCGATCAGATCATTGTCTGTCACATCAAATGCAGGATTAAATACCTTTACACCTTCCGGGGCCATCCTTTTTTTATACCACATTTCCACCACTTCCTCTGCCGGACGCTCTTCAATGTGGATCTCCTTGCCCGTAGGAGTGTTTAAATCAATGGTAGAAGTAGGGGCGCAAATATACATGGGCACACCGTACCGTTTGGCGGCCAGGGCCACCATGGAGGTTCCGATCTTGTTCGCCGTATCCCCATTTGCTGCCACCCGGTCACAGCCTACAAAAACAGCATCAACCCAGCCGTTTCTCATTACCGTGGCAGACATATTGTCACAGATCACGGTGACATCAAGGCCTGATTCCTTTAATTCAAAAGAGGTCAGCCTTGCGCCCTGAAGAAGAGGTCTGGTCTCATCGGAAAAGATGCGGAAGCCATACCCTTTTTCCTGTCCTAAATACATGGGAGCCGTCGCTGTTCCGTACTTTACCGTTGCCAGCTGTCCGGCATTGCAGTGGGTCAGAAGGCCGTCCCCCGGCTTTACGAGAGATAAGCCGTATTCCCCGATCATCCTGCAGACCCAGATATCCTCTTCCCGTATCTCCACAGCCTCTTTATGGAGAAGCTCTACGATTTCAGGGATTGTTTTTTCTTTGTTTTTTAAAACTACCTGTTCCATCCGTTTAAGCGCCCACGACAAGTTGACAGCAGTGGGACGTGCGGAGTCAAGATAGTCCTTTGCCTTTTGAAATTCTGCATAAAACTCATCAAAGCCATCCGCCTTGATCTCTCTTGCTGCCAGATAAATGCCGATAGCCGCTGCCACACCGATGGCAGGAGCTCCTCTTACCTGTAATAAATAGATTGCATTCCAAATATCCTCCTGTTTTGTCAGGGAAAGGATTTCCGTATGATACGGAAGCTGTGTCTGGTCAATGATCACCAGGGCGTTCTTTTCTTCGTCAAGAGCCACAGTGTCATAGTCCATGATGGATTTTTTTGTTTCTTCGCTCATTTCTGCCTCCTGATGAATCAAGCGGATGTACCTGCATATCCAGTTGACTCGCTAATTCAAGGTTGAAGGGTGTTTTCTCTTTCAACCTTATCCCCTTCTTATCTTTCCGGCTCACGATCCTCATTGCCGGCCTTAAAACTTGCCTGTTGCTTCTTTTATTGCATTTAAGTAATCTGCTCCGCAACGGAAGCTGCGGCGGTTCATTATATAATTCTTTGCCAGAGTGATGATGATTTTTTCGGCTCTTGCCCGTTTTTCCTCATCAGAAATTGTGGTAATATCAATTACATTGGCCATTCCCACGGTCCGGCGGATGGATTCAAGCCCTGCCACACCGGCGGTGTCGGAGAGAATTCCTTCCAGATACCACTCCTTAAATCCAGGGACCTTTGCCATGGTTTCTGTTACATGTTCATCAAACACCTGGTTGTATTTTTCAATGAATAAGTCCACGATGTCGGAGATGGTGCGTAAGCACCAGCCGCAGAACTCTTCTTTTTCTTTTTCATCCTCTATGGTGGCATCGCCGTTGCACCATGCAAAAAACATATTTGCAATGACATTGCCGATGTCATAGCCCATGGGGCCGAAGAAGGCGAATTCCGGGTCAAAGATATAAGTATGCTCTTTATTGATAAATACGGATCCGGTATGTAAATCTCCATGAATCAAGGACTGGGCATTGTTCATGAATTCGAATTTCAGCTTGGCAGCCTCCAGATGCAGGGCCTGATCCTCGTATAATTCCTTTTTTACAAAATCTGCGTTAGGAGGAAATACATTGTTCCTGTGGTTGTAATCGATAAATGGCTCACTGTATACAAGGTCCTCCGAAATCTCACAAAGGTCCGGATTAATAAAGCTTTTGACCAGCTCCTTTTTCTCCTTGTGCCCCATAACAACATCCGTTGTGCGCAGAAGGGAATTTACCATGAACGTTGTCACATGGTCTGCGAACTTTGGATAGATCTCATGTTTTAACAGGCCGGTACGCATCATGGTATGACCAGTCATATCTTCCATGACCATGGCACACATGGTTCCGTCATATAAATAAACCTTTGGAACAAGCCCCGGCGCATAGGAATCCTGGATCCCCAGGATCTTTGCTTCGATTCTTCCTCTGTCTGTGGAAACATGCATTTCTGCTGAAATACGAAGCGCCTCTCCTGCCTGCTTGACGATGATGGATTTACCGCTTGCCGGATCCTTCACACGGAACACGTAATTTAAGTTTCCGTCTCCGATCTCTTTGCATTCCAGCCTGGCATCCTCATCAAAATAGGTGAGCTTCTCCTGAACATAACCCGGTACTTCTTCCGCTTTCATCAAAAAATAACTGTCGTATTTAGACATTCCTGTCACCTTCCCCTGATCATTTTAATGCTTCTGTTATTAGTTTACATTTTTTGTCTTGCCGCTTGCATAGGTCATGGCAAGGGCAATGGCAAGAACAGCTCCCTTAATGATGTTCATGGCATAATACGGCACGGACATCATGATAAGACCGTTTTCCAGCATACCCACAAGCACCGCTCCCGCAAAGGTGCCGAATGCATTGGCTTTTCCTGCGCCCAATACAGAAAACCCGATATAAGCCGCACATACGGAAGGCATTAAGTATGCGTCACCTGCTGAAATCTGGGCCGTTCCCACACGGGCCGCAAGACAGATTCCGCCGATGGATGCAAAGATGGCTGACAAAAAGTATGCCAGTATCTTATACCTTGCTACCGGAATTCCGGAAAGCTGGGCAGCCTCAGGATTTCCTCCTACCGCATACATGTATCTGCCGTGTTTTGTATAATTCAAGAAAAAGTATGCAAACAGAACCACACAGATCATGATGATGATCAGCCACGGTTCCTTTCCCAATGCCCGGAAGGCTTCAGGAACAAGACCGGGAGCCTGGGTCCCATCGGCACGGGTCATGCGTTCGGTGATTGCACCGCCCTTGGAATAGGTCATGGAAACTCCCTGATACATAAACATTACGGAAAGTGCCGCAACCATATCCGGTATCTTGAATTTAACGATCAAAATGCTGTTGATGACTGCAACGCTTAAGCAAATGAGCACCGTAAGGATGATGGAAACACCGATATTAATATTGTGCCATACAAAGCATGTCATAACAAAAACGTTGGCAAACTGGGCCGTAGCTCCAATGGAAAGATCCATGCCGTTTACCGCCAGGGCAAACGTAAGCCCGATTGCAATGATGGTGGTAATGGATACCGCACGAAGGATGGTGATCATATTAGACTGGGTCAGAAACATGCTCGCTCCCGTATCCTTACTCCAGTTTCCGAATGTGAACAGGATGAACATGATGAGCATCGTTGCGATGGTACCCCATTTTGTCACAAAATCCCCGACGTTCCTTTTCTTTTTTACCTTCTCTGCCCCAGACATATCATTTACCTCCTGTCGAATAATAAAGCAGTTCTTTTTCGTTTGTATCCGCTGAGTTTAATTCTTTGATGATTTCTCCGTCATACATCACATAGATGCGGTCGCAGATACTTAATATTTCCTGGAATTCGCAGGTGGCATATATAACACCTTTTCCCTTAGCTGCCAGGCCTTCAATCAGCTCGTACATGTCCTGCTTGGCACCCACATCGATTCCCTTGGTAGGCTCATCGAAAATATAGACCTCTGAATCCTTGTTAAGCCATTTTCCCACGACCACCTTCTGCTGGTTTCCGCCGGACAGCAGCGCAACGATCTGATTTTCCGATGGCGTCTTGATCCCAAGGCCCCGTATCATATTTCTGGCATCGTCCTTTTCTTTCTTTTTATTCACCACAGAGAGCCAGCCCGTATATTTTTCCATGGCAGCTACGGAGATATTGGATACAACCGGATCCGTGATCAGGACGCCTTCTTTTCTCCTCTCCTCCGGCACCAGTGCCAGCCCATGCTTCACAGCCTGAGTCGGCCCTTTTGCCTTGATCACTTTTCCGTTAAGCTTCATGGTGCCGCCTGCCTGCTGGTAAGCAGAAAACAAAGTCTTGCAAAGCTCTGTCTTTCCTGCACCCACCAGACCTGCCACTCCCACAATTTCTCCTTTGCAGACGGTCATGTTGATATTCTTTACTTTTCCTTCTTTTTCCATAAGGCTTTCTATCTCAAGCAACGGCCCGCCGATCTCGCACTTTTTCTTGATGTAATTATCCTCATAGCTGCGGCCTAACATATATTCCACAAGAGTGTTCACTTCCAGTTCCTTAGAAAGCGGCAGATTGGTCACCAGTTTGCCGTCTCTCATTATGGTAATACTTTCACAGATTTCGTAAAGCTCACTTAAGCGGTGGGAAATAAACACCACTCCCACATTCTCTTTTGCCAGTTCCCGCACCACCCGGAACAATTCCAGAGTCTCGGAATTGGAAAGAGGGGCTGTCGGCTCATCTAAAATCAGGAACCTGCACTTTTCCGCCACGCATCTGGCAATGAGAACCATTTGCTTTTGTGCCAAAGTAAGTCCTGATACCTGTTTATTAATATCTACATCTACATTTAGTTTTTTTAATACCGTTTCTGCTGCCTGCCTGATTTCTTTCCAGTGTACGATCTGTTTGTGCCCCATTTTGTTGACCAGGGTGTTGAACATGACATTCTCAGCCACAGACAGATAGGGAATCAGTGCGGTGTCGACCTCCTGAAACACGATTTCTATTCCAAGATTTTTTGCGTCTTTGGGGCACCGGATTTCCACCGGTTCCCCTCCAACGTAAATTTGTCCTGTATAATGCGTATTGACACCGGCAAGCACTTTCATCAAGGTGGACTTACCTGCGCCATTTGCACCCACGAGCGCATGAATCGTACCACTTTCCAGACTAAAATCAACTCCATCCAAAGCCTTAACTCCAGGAAATTCGATGGATATATCTTTCATTTCAAGATTTACTTTGGTCATGGCATCTCTTCCTTAATTATGTATTGAATACAGAGCATTTTTTAATTTACATAGTTGTTCTTGATCGCATCGGTATATAAAGCGCCCTTTGGATCTTCGGCATCGCCCCAACCATCAATGATACTTCCCAAATCACTCATGGTGGTCTGAGCAGTAAGCTGAGTTGTTTCAATGTTGCATGCATTTAAGTTAAAGTAATCAGGAGTCTCTTCGCCCATAAATTTCAGAGCCAGAAGGCGGGCATCTACAATGCCGATCAGCTTCGGATCAACAGCTGCAGTAGATTTCCATACGTCAGGATTCTTAACCATTAACTGAATGTCGTCGTTGGATACATCGATGGTGTACATAGGAATATCCGTACGTCCGGCATCGTTTAATGCCTGTAAAACACCCTTTGCCAGCTCATCATAGCAGCCCCAGATGGCATCTACGGAACCTTCCGGATACTTTGGAAGAATAGCGGCTGTCTTGTTGGTCATATCGCCGCGGGCATTAGCTGAATCAGACGGTGCAATCACTTCCAGAGTCTGGATCTTGCCTTCTGCTTCCAGCTTGGTATAGATTTCGTTACGTCTGTCAAGAGGCGGGATTCCAGGGCCCATAAAGGTCTTTAAAACTTTCATCGGGTATTTTCCGCCTTTTGCTTCAAATTCCTTCATCATGTAACCAAGAGAAAGCTCGGCCAGCGCCTGATCGTTCTGAGCCGTAGAGGTTACTCCGGAAAGAAGCTCACCGCTTGCATCGCCGCCCTTAAATGGCATGGTATCAAAGGTTACTACTTCCATTCCCTTGTCTCTGGCAGGCTTTAACATGTCGTAGGAATAGGACAGCTGTCCGTGAGATACGATAATTCCCTGATAATCCTTTGCAATGACCTGAGCTACAGTCTCCTGAGCCTTTGCATCATCGCCATCCGTTACAAAGGTGTCTACGGTCCAGCCAAATTTCTTGCCTTCCGATACACAGCCGTCTAAGAACTGCTGGGTATGGTCTCCTGCTGCAAGGTTCCGCACAACGGCAATTTTCTTTCCTGCCAGAGAGCCTGTGGACTGGGCATTTTCTACCTTCTCCGCCGCAGTCGTCTGATCGGTCTTAGCAGCTTCCGTCTTTGCTTCCGTGGTTGCCGGAGCAGCTGTTGTTGCGGATGTGCCGCTGCTGCCGCATGCAGTGATTGACAGTACCATTGCTGCCGCAAGCACCATTGCTAACTTCTTTTTCATAAAGTAAACCTCCTTTAAAAATATATTATATAGTTTTCTATTCCGGACACACCAACCTGTCCTTCCTGTAGAAATTGTAGCATATTGTATCCGGTTTTGCAATATTTTTATTTGATTTTATTTATTTATTTTGTTTTATATTGTATTCATTTGTGATTTTTGTTGTTTTGTGTCCTATTCAATATTTGATTTTCAATATTATATATATTCATCCATCTTCTTCCAGATAAAACAGTATTAAATCAATAAACAATATTTGCAATCAAATTTATCATTGTTTTACTTGTGTTCAAATTGATGTATTAGTTGTTTGGGCACTCCCCATTCTTCCATAGCCTTGTTCTTGCAGTCAAGCGGATATTCCCAATGACCGAGGGGCAAAAAGGAGAAATGACACCCAGCCAGCCGCGATCCAGCAAAAGCTGTTCTGGCTGGCTGGGTGTCATTTCCCCTTTGCCATTATGCATTATAATAGGAAGTTTCCGAAAAAATATGGAGACCGACCTTTAAAGATTATCAAAAATCTCTTAAGGCATTGATAAATATTCCGCCACATCCTCCACAATCATTGCGGCAGCAGCCCGAACCTCCGGATCCGCCCGGCGTAATGCGGCGCCTCCGTAGTCCCTTATCATTTGTATGTCATTGGCGCTGTCACCAATGACCCTTATTTCATCAAATCCGCCCCAATGCCTTGAAACCAAATCCACTGCAGCCGACTTATTTACGCCTTTCGCCACAATATCTCCATTCCACACGTTTGCGTAAGCGGAAATCAATGGGAACCTGGCGTTTAACCGGGCACACAATTCTCTGATCCACACCTTATCCTGCCTGCGTCTGTGAATTTGAAGGATCTCCTTAAGACCATCGATCTGGTCTATGGAAACCTGCTCCTTGCAGGGCTTCTGGGTGGTGATGCCGGAGCCTGAGAGGACATTAACCTTGGCCCTTCGCATGGACACGCCGCTCCCTTCCTCCCCAAGGCCATGGAGGAACCGAAGCACCTCCTTAGCCGCAGCATCGTCTATGGTTCTGCAAAACAGTTCTTCCCCTGTTCCGTCTAAAATCAAAGCGCCGTTGTTGAGTATGAGAGCATCGGGTTTTAAAGAGTATTTCTCCAAAAAACCACGGATAGAGGTCTCATTTCGTCCAGTCGCAATGATAAACAGGTTCCCTGCCTCCTGCCACTCCCTAATTGCCTCTAAGTTTTCAGGGCTGATACAGCCGTCTATATACAAGGTCCTGTCAAAGTCACTTACAGCACATTTCATCCCCATCCCGCATCTCCTTTCCCCGGCAGAATACGCTGACCAGGTTTAAATCAGAATCCACAACTGTAAGATCCCCGTCTTTGCCGGGTGCTATGCTGCCTTTCCTGTCATCCACATGAATATACCGGGCAGGATTTAAGCTGGTCATCCGCATGATATCAAACCAGTCCACACGGGTATGTTTTGCCATATTCTGAACAGAACCAATGTAACTCAGTTCTATCTCCCTGACTGCCTGATAATCCTTTGGATCCAGCCACTCCACTCTGCCGTCATAGTGCTCGATCCTCACCTGGTCTCCAGCCTTTATGAACTTCATTTTCCGGACATAATGGTCAAATTCCGTCTGGGTCTGGGCAAGGCCGCTGCAGTCGGTGGTCATGATGATCCGCTCACTGCCCTTGATCCGGAAAGCGATATCAAATGCTTCATGAGACACGGTCATACCTGTCTGCTTGGCAAATTCGCACATCATATCATCAAAATACAGAGCCGCACCCGCCACTCCCGGTTCCCGGTGATGGAATCCGCGCATTCCGCTGAACATATGGGTAACTCCACCCACACCGGCATCCTTTATCTCCTTAATCTGGGAGAAGGTGGCTCCGCTGTGGCCAATGGAAGTCTGTATCCCATGGCTTTTGCAGAATTCCAGCACCTCTCTTGCCCCCTCCTGTTCCACGGCAATGGTCATATAGCGGCAAAGTTCCTTGTTCCGAAAGCTGTTGTAAATTTCCTTCATCACTTCAAGCCTTGGCAAAATACAGCATTCCTCACGCTGCATCCCCCGGTATTGGGGATTGATAAAGGGTCCTTCTAAATGGACTCCCAGCATTTCAGCGCCTGGAAAACCTGCTTCAAAGGCATCGTCTGCAGCTTTGATACAGCGCTTGATTTCTGATATGGTATCTGCTCCTGAAGTTGCCAGATAAGAAGTGACCCCGGCATAAGGAAGGGTACGGCACATCTCCCTTAATGCTCCGGAACTTTTTTCAAACCAAAAAGAACCTGTGGCCCAGCCGTGAATATGGATATCAATAAATCCGGGCAGGATGATGTAATCGGAAAAATCCTCATATGCCCCTGTAAACTCCTTATGCAATGCTTTGATCTTTCCATGTTCTATTTCTAAAAATCCGTCAAATTCCTCATGTTCAAGAATGATATGTTTTGAATAAAGTACCATGATCCACCTACCTTAATGTCCAATAATCTTTGTTTGCAGCCATCAGGTCATCAAGCACCGCTTTTGCCTTAGAAGGGTCCACCACAGTGCGGTTTAAGGTCAGGGCCATCAGCGCTTTTGTATAATCTTTTTCCATAAATGCTTCCACTGTCAACAGCTCATAGGCATATTGTCCTTCCATTAACCCTTTGTAATAAAGCTTTATTGACCCAAAAGGATATCCCTTTGCCCCCTCCTTTCCAATGGTTCCCGCTACCTCTACTATTGCTTCCGGTTCAAAGTTATCAATGATCCCCTGGTTTTTCACCATCACAATAAATTCATTGTTTAAGTCATACGCAATGGATTCCGCCACCTCCACCATCAGGTTCCCAAACACGCTGTTGGTAAGCATTTCCAGTCCATCCATCCGGTCCTTTCCCACAGCCCGTGCACACAGTTCGAAAACTTCCTTTTCCCTGGAATCCCTGGATTCATCGGCACGGGTGTAATCCGGATCGCTTTCAGCCACGATCTCATCCGGAAACATGTAATACTGCAAATAGGTGGTAGGAATGTATTCATCCATCAGCTTCATGTATTTGTTCACCCTTACATAAGTATCCAGCCATGACTTGGAACGCTGTTCCGCATTAAAGGGCTTAAAATCATGATCCTTTAAATAGGAACGTAAGGCATCAAAGTAATCATTTTCCTCCGCATCCTTAAGCTCCGTAAACCATCCGAAATGGTTCAATCCAAAATAACGCGCCCGAAGTCTTTCCTGGGGCACACCAAGAATCTTGGAATAGCTCTTCATCAGGGAATAGGGCTGGTCGCAGAGGTTTAAAATGCGCTTATCATCAGGAAACAGCCTGTCAAGCCCTAAGGCCACAATGGCGGCAGGATTGGTATAGTTTAAGATCCAGGTATCCCTGGAATAGGAACGGACCTTTTCCACCATTTGCTTCATGGCTCCCAGGGAACGCATCCCATAGGCAAATCCGCCGGGGCCGCAGGTTTCCTGTCCAACCAGCCCGTAGCGCAAAGGGATCTTTTCATCCAGGGAACGCATCTTAGTCTTTCCCACCCGCATCTGGCAGAAAACAAAATCGGTTTCCCTGTATGCTTCATCCTCATCCGTGGTAAACACTGCCTGGCATTCAGGATAATAGCACTTTAACACCAAACGGTCATAATCCTCCATCAATCCCATGCGCTCCTTATCGATATCATAGAAGATGATTTTTGAAAGAGGAAAACGTTCCTTATAATTGACCAGTGTCCCCACAAGTGCAGGCACCCGGGCACTTCCTGCTCCGGAAATCGTAATCACATGTTGTTTTCTCATGTTACTCTCCTTGTATTCTTAATGATGAAAGGGAATGCCGCAAAATACTGCCACATCCCCTTATTTGAATAAATACTGCCCCTTTATTGGTCAGCCGCAGCCTCCCTGTCACCGCCATTCTCTTTCGGCTCCAGTGTTCTCTTTAATTTCTCAGCCCTTTTTAGCGCCTTCTGCCCCATCTCTTCTGCAAGTACGCTGCAAAGCCCTGTATAATTTGCAGGATCGATCATGGATTTCAGCTCATCTGCCGTAAACATGGAAGCCAGTGTTACATCCTCTGTCAGTACATGATAATAATCCTTCCCTTCCAGCTCCGTTTCCATGGCTTTCTCGTACATGAGCTCATGGGCCCTGTCCTTGCCGATTTTTTCAGCCACATTCATCATTACAAATTCGCTGTTATCAAGTCCCTGATTTAAATTCACATTTTTAAGCATCTGCTCTTTGTTGATCTGCAGGGTCCGGCTCAGCTCCTCGGCCCGGATCAGTACCTCGGCAGTCAGCTGAAGTCCTTCCTCCATAATGCCGTCAAACAGCATATAGGAGCTGCTGTCTCCCTCAAACATCCGCACAGCAGAGTATAATCCCACAGCGGGAAGGGAGTAAAGCTTCTGGGAATTGGCGATGATCCCCTTGGAAAGCTTGGGATTGATCTTCTGAGGCATAGTGGAGCTGCCGATGGTTCCAGGTGTAAAGGATTCGCTGACTTCTGAAAACTCTTCGATTCCAGTATAATAAACCTCTTCTGCCATTTTGTGAAAGGTATTGCATAAGAGCGCCAGATTCATTAAATATTCCAGCTTCATCTGGCTCATATTCCGGCTGGGCACCTCCATGGAACCCATTCCCAGTTTCCTGGCAACCCGTTCCTGAATCCTGGGACCTGCAAGGCCAGGGGCATGAAAGCCTCCCGCAGCCCCTCCCATCATGGTCACGAATACCCGCTTCTCGCTTTCCTCCAATCGCTCTAAGGAGGTGAGAAGCTCGCTGATCCAGACAGAAACCTTATACCCATAGGTGATGGGTATGGCATGCCTGCCATGAGTTCTCCCAGCCATAACTGTATCCCTATGGTCACGGGCCTGCCTGCCTAAGCTTTCCAGGATATCTGCAAGAAAGCTTTTGAAAACAGAATTTACCTGCTTTGCAATATAAAGCTGGGAGGTCTGCTGGATATTCTGAGTGGTGACTCCGTAATGGACATATTTCCCCCCTTCTCCCCTGCACGCTTTTACCAGCACTTTTACAAAGGGAACAAACCCATGGCCCACCCTGGCTTTGATCTGCTCCATTTCATTTAAGTCCAGATCCTCAAGCCGGACCGCCCCAATGTCCCTGGCAGCCTCCATGGGAATAAAGCCCTCCTCTGCCTGGGAAAGTGCCAGAGCTGCCTCCACCTTCAGCCACGTCTCGTATTTGACTGTTTCGCCTAACAGTTTTTTAATTCCTCTGTCATCCAGTTTACTCTTAGAATCATAGAAAGCTCTCATCGTACACCCCTTATTTTTTCATAGCATCGTCTACCGCATGACGGACAAATTCCACATGAGGCCCAAAAACAACGTGAATGTGATCCGTTGACGGGAAGAAGATGCCCGCACAGCCGGAATCCTTGATTTTGATCTGATCTACCTTGGAAGGATCCTTTAAGTCAACCCGCAGGCGGGAAATGCAGTTTTCCACACTCAGAATATTGTCCTTGCCGCCCAGGCCTTTGATGACGATTTCAGCGATCGCCGGCCAGTTCTTTTCCTTCAGCAGAACACTTGCGGATTCTTCAATTTCAAATCCTTCCCGTCCCGGTGTTTCCAGATTATATTTTTCAATAAACCATTTGAATACAAAGTAAAACACAACAAAGTTCCCGATTCCCAAAAGAATGAGATTGAACCAATGAGTATTTTCATACAAAAGTCCAAAAATTCCAAAATCAAAAATTGTACCCCTGATATAGCCGATGGAGATATGAAGCATTTGATATGGAATGGAACCAATGCCGCTCATAACACAGTACAGAATGAACAGCGGCGGTGAAATAAACAGGAATGAAAATTCCAGCGGCTCTGTGATATTCCCTAAAAACGCAGTCAAACAGCAGGTAAGGATCACACCCTTTGCAATCTTTCTGTTTTTCAGATAGGAGGTGCGGTACATGGCCAGGCCAACAGCCGGCACCCGGAACAGAGTGGTCAGCATCTGTGCGCCTCCTAAATAGCTGGTAAGGGTGGGCATGAGCTGGCCCCAGTATTCGCTGCCGGGCCCTAAGTTAAACAAAACTTCATTGGTTGCATTGAGGATTCCCACATATTCGGTTCCGTTGATCATATAGGTTCCGCCTGCCTCAGTAAAACGTACCATTGAGGAAAGAACATGATGTAAGCCAAATGGAATCAACGCACGGTTTAAGGCGTAATAAATGGCGTTTCCTATGTACGGCGTTGTAAAAATAAAGGAAATGCTGATGAGAAAATTGGTCAGCAGATTCCAGAATACGGGGATGATGAGACCGATGGGAATCATTAATCCAAAAGTGATGATGGGAATGGATTTCTTTCCCCCAAAGAATGCAAATGCAAGGGGAAGCTCCAGACGGTAGAACCGGTCCGCTACCTTGGCAGCCACCAAACCTGAGATCAGGCCCCCAAGCGCCTCAATCTTTAAGGTCTGAATGCCAAGAACGGTCCCCTGCCCCACTTGAGCCGCGATCTCCGGATCAGCCAGGGTTCCCGTCTGCTTCAGATAAACACTCATGACCACATTTAAGGTCAAATAGCCCACAACCGACGAAAAAACGGCGATTCCTTTTTCATTCTTTGCCATTCCCTGGGCAACGCCCATGGCAAACAGCAATGGAATATTGTTAAAAACAATGCTTGTAATGGTCTGTAAACTGGATAAGATAAGCTTTAAAACCTGACTTCCCAAAAACGGGAATTTCTCTATCATGTAAGACTGCCCTAATGCACTGCAAATACCCATAACCATACCAATAGGGGCGAGAAGCGCGATTGGCAGAAGGAGAGACCGCCCAAACGTTTGGATGCCGTCTTTCCAGCTAGACTTTTTATTGCTCATATTTTTTCCCTTCCTTTGTTATGACATTGTGGTTTTTTAAGGCGCCTTTGAAACTGTGTTCATTATGGCAGATTCGATCAGTTGCTTCAAGGCAAAAAAATTACATTTTATTGTTGCGTTTAGCTGCCCTTAAATTTATAATGAAACCATTACAGCCACAACGGCACAGGAGGAACACACTATGGGATTAAGCTACAGCGATTTAAGCCTGCTTCGTTTTCTGCAAAAAAGGCAGCGCATTTCCTTATCAAAGGTGGCCCTGCAGTTTCAAAAGGATGAAATATCCATACGGCGGACTATTGAACGGATCAATCTTTTCTCTCCAGAGCCAATGGTGGAAATACAAAAAGGCTTCTGCCTAAGCCGTTTAAGCTACAAGGAATTTGTGGATTTTATCCAGCAGATTACCATGGGCGATTATACCAGTTCTTACATCGAGCGGATCCGCGTCATGATTGTGACCATTTTTTTCAACGGCTATGTCAACGCTTCTTCCCTGTATGAATATTGGGGGCTTTCCCTGACCACGAAAAAGCAGGATACCGCCCATCTCCGTCAATTTTTGTCCAGGCACGGCCTGTCCCTTCTCACCTTAAAGAAAAAAGGACTTACCATTGAAGGTGATGAGCTGCAGTTAAGGTTTCTTGTGATCGACATCCTTCACCCTTTGCTGGAATTTACAGCAGAAAACAGGATCGAGGCCCGTTATGCCAACACTCCTCTGGAAAAACAAAGCTATGATCTGGCGGGCACCTATTTACAGCCAGTGTCCCGCCAGGCAGTGGAACAGCTGAATTCCTTTTTAACAGAATACAACTTGTCCCTGAACTACCCTTCCAAAAAGTTTCTTCTGCTGTTTATCTGCATCATGGAAATCCGGCCTGTTGATGAATCCATGGACTTTTGCTACCGGCTGCCCCTGGCGCCGCTTAATATCCGCTTCGTTGACGGCCTTCGGGAAAACAAGCTGTACAATGTGGCTTTCAGCATGATGAACTTTTCCCGGAGCCTGGATTTTCCCTTTGACAAACGATTGTGGCATACCACGGAACAGTTTACGGAACAGGTGGTGAATCATTTAAAAACCCCCTTTACCATCCAGGAAGAATTTATCAATGAGCTATACAGCTATTTCTACCGGGAGATCACCCTGAACCACTTCCATTGTACCTTTGTGGACAAAACCGTAGAAAATACGAAAGAACAGTTTTCATATCTGTATGAAACCATCAGAAAATATGAGGTGTACTTTAAGGCCTCCTACAATTTTTCCTTTATGGACGAACACGTTTCCACCCTGACCCTGCTGGTGCAAAAACACATCCTGCGCAACCGGACCATAACCCGGCATTATAAGAAAATCGTGGTGATGACCAGCATCAACTTTGAACGGGTCAGCTTTTTTCTGGAGCAGACAAAGGAATATGTAGAGCTGCAATGGATGGGCACTCTGAACATTAACGAAATCCATAAGCTGAAAGGCATGGATTATGATTACATCTTTTGTTTCTCATCCCGTATTTTTAACCTCCTTAACAGCCAGGACCTTCCTGTCATCCGCATGAATTTCTTTGTGGACAGCAGTGATATGGAAACCCTTTTGGCACACGGCTTTTCAACACGGAAGCACCGCTTCTTAACCGCCAGCTTTGTGTCGGAAATCGGCGGAAAAAGCGAGCCTGAGATAGAAGCTTATTTAAAGGAAAATTACGGGGATTACTTTGTGTAAAACGGATGGTGAGGGCATACTCCCCCATGGGAAATATCAAAAAAAGCACCTGACTTTGTTTCTGATGAATGACATGAAAATCATCCCAGAAAAAATCAAGTGCTGTCTTTTTATTTTTACTTTTGTTTACGCAGGTGAATCCTCCGGACATCTGGAGTTCCTAAAGCAATTCCTCCATGGGTTCACCGATCATATTCTCAGCTTTATGCAAACCGAAATTATCCAATACGGTCGCTCCGATCACTGCAAAGGTATCCCGTTCTCTTAATTCCCCGCAATGATCATAGGACGGTGAATAGGCCAGTAACGGCACTTTTTCCTTTGTATGATCGCTTCCCTTGTAAGTAGGATCATTGCCATGGTCTGCCGTAATCAGCAGTAAATCGTCTTCCTTTAAGAGAGGAAGAAGTTCTCCCAGCTTTTCATCAAACCGCTCCAGTTCCGCACCATATCCCAAGGGATCCCGGCGGTGTCCCCAGAGAGCATCAAAATCCACCAGATTCACAAAGCACAACCCGTTAAAATCTCTTTTTGCGAGCTCTATGGTCTGTTCCATACCATGAACACTGCTTTGGGACTTGTTGCCTTCTGTGAGCCCTTCGCCGTCGAAAATATCATAGATCTTTCCTACACTGATCACATCCAGGCCTGCATCCTTTAATATATTGAGGGCTGTGGTGCCAAAGGGCTTTAAGGCGTAATCATGACGGTTGGCAGTCCTCTTAAACTCGCCCTTTTTCATGCCTACATAAGGCCTTGCAATCACTCTGCCCACCTTCCATTCGTCCCTTAAGGTCAGTTCTCTTGCAATTTCACAGCAGCGGTAAAGCTCCTGCAGGCCAAAGGTTTCCTCATTGGCGCAGATCTGAAGAACCGAATCAGCAGAAGTATAAACGATCATGTCACCGGTGGCTATCTGATGCTCTCCCAGTTCATCCATGATTTCCGTACCGCTGGCGGATTTATTTCCCACAATTTTATGTCCGGTGCGCTTTTCCAATTCATCTAACAGTTCCTTTGGGAAGCCTGTTTCCGTAAAGGTTTTGAAAGGCTTTGTAATGTAAAGGCCCATCATCTCCCAATGACCTGTCATGGTGTCTTTTCCAACACTGGCTTCATTCAGCTTTCCATAATACGCCATAGGCTCAGCCACAGGCTTTACATGATTTAAGGGACGTAAATTCCCCAAACCAAACTTTTCCATATTAGGCAGGTTTAAATGATCCACGGAAGCATCAATATGCCCAAGTGTATCACTGCCCTCATCATCGTACTGGGCGGCATTATCCATGGCGCCTATTCCTAAAGAATCAATAACAACTACAAAAACACGTTTAAATCGTTTCATATTCCCTCCCTGCAGATTCATTAAATGATCCGTTCCCTGCAGCCGCAAACAGCAATCTTCCAGGAATTCATCATGAGCTCGCTCCATGCGCAGCCCTGTTCATATTATGGACGCTTGTCTGCCTGCCCTGTGCGGGACTTCTTCCCTGGAAAAGGCTGTAACAGAAATCGTCAAAATTGTTGCAGCCTGTCTTCCGGTTATATTTGCATTGCGGAGCAGAGCAAGGTTCTCCATTTCTCCACAAATTACGTGAACCGTTTCGTGCAGCTCCTTATTGGAGTTTACCCCGGCCTCATAATAAAATACGTAACCGGAGCGGACACTCCTTCATGGTATTTTATCTGCTGCCCGTCTGCACCTGCATGCTCATTCGGCATGGGTTATATACTATATCTTTACTCCTTTATTATACAATTTCAGAGAATTTTTGCAATCCTTTTCTCTGTTTTCACAAAAATGTCCCTTATGTCCTCTTTTGATATTACACGTTACAAGACCATACACTTATTAAAGTTTATGATCCAGCAGGATCATATCCGACCACAGTCCAGATACCGGTATCATCCTTGCGTATAAGACGTTTTAAATAAACGTACTTTGCAACAGATTTGTCATCCTTGATTTCTGCAACCGCATCAATCCCGTTATTGGAAATGATTTCGATGTTTTCATAAGCAATGGGATAATCTCCCACAATGCCTTCCGGCGACAAAAGCAGACTTGCAAATACCTGGGACACAAAAACCGGATCCAGCTTCCATGGAGAGTGGCCTGCATCAACGCTCTTCTGCTCATTCTCTTCCACTGATTGGTCCACTTCAACCTTAATCTGCGGTTCTCCGGTATGTTCACCACGTTCCGGTATCACTACCTTTCCTTGGGACAGGCCCTCTGCAAAAATGGCCAATTTATCTAAGGGTACAGCTCCAAGTATACGGTATTCCATGCCGCCCTCCTGCCAGCGAATTGATTGGGTCTCCTCTATAGTTATGATTTCAGCCTTATTTTCATTCACAGCTCCAAGAATTGCCGCAGAAGACGGCACAAGTGCTTCTGATGCTTCCGACTGGACCAGGAGAATGGTGTCCTCTAAATCTCCGTTTGAGTAATACAGCTTGATTGCCCCCTGCTCTTTTTCAACGGCAATCCGATTCAATGTGTACCCTTCTGCTGTCTGATCCGGAAGCTCGGGCATAAAGCCGGCCAGCCTTTCTGCTTCTTCAAGAGAAGCAACCTCCTGTTCCTCATTCGTATCAACCGTTTCGTAACCCTCCGGCGTATCATAGGCAAGAAGGTTCCGGGGAATTTCATCAATGAATTCCATTGAGGTGTATTCTGCCTTGATCTGGACTGCATTCTGCATTGCCGAAACTCTTTGCAGAGGCAGGTCTGTCTCATCATCAACCCAGAGAAAATATGGGTCCCCTCCTTCCGGAGTGATTTGAAGCTTTGTGGCATCTCTTCCACTGATGACCTCCGGACCAATTGTTTTAACTGTCTGTGCCCTTGAAACATTGTTAATTTCATTTCCAAGCTCAAAGGTAAACCGGAACCCATCGGGAAATGCAGGTAAAAGGTAAGCTGCCTTTTCCTCCGGCCGAAGCTGCCACTTCTGTTTCCCATTGTTGGCTGTTACGGTTCCTTTGGAAGTCCCTTCAAGGTCTAAAATATAGTAATTCCCATTCTTATCTGCCCACACCTCTCTTTTTGACTGGGTTATGGTTTCCCCTAATCCGTTGGTCTCACTTACTTCTATGATTCCATGATAGGCCTGGATCCCCTTCATTGCCTTTTCCATCGCATATACGATACCAGCGTCCCTGTTGGGAAGGAAATAGTAGGCTGTCACAAAAAGCAGTATGGCTGCAGCAGCGGAAGTACAGAGCAATGCATATTTTCTGAACGGGTTTCTTTTTGACTTTTCTCTCCCTGTTACGGAATTTACAAGACGCTGCTGGAATGAATCATCCGGATATTCGATTTCCCGGAGTGTTCTGACTTTTCTTACGGTTTCAAACAGAATCTCATCCTCTTTTTCTTCCTCCTGTAATCTGGTTATGTGCTCCCTGGGCGTCTTACCGGCATTTAAATTATCAATGTATTGGGATAATTTCCTTTCATCCATTCTCATCTTTCCTCCTTACCTTATACTGTTTCCAGGATCTTCGCCAGGGTCTTTACCGCGCGCAGCTGTAAAACGCGGACAGCTCCTTCACTTTTCTGCATCAGCTTCGCAGTTTCAGCAACCGTATACCCTTTGATGATCCTTAATTCAATAACCGTCTGCTGTTCCTTGGTCAGACAGCCCATGGCCTCTTCTATCCGGCTCCTTTCGGTCAGTGAATCCGCAAAATCCTCCAGGGCGATCTCTTCCGGCTTCACATCTTCTATATTGACACTGCTGTTCCGCCTTTTTTTCGCCCTCCATTGATCTCGAATGACATTCATTGCTATGATCTTTAAATATTTTTTGCATTCAAGGATGGTAACATCATTCCTGTTTAAAAAAGAAATCGCCTTTACATAGGTTTCCTGTGTTATATCCTCCGCTTCTTCGCGATTTTGGACTTTATAATAAATGAAGCCATACAGCTCCCGCCAGGTATCCGCGCAAAGTTTTTCAATCATTTCCCTGTTGTTTTGTCTGTTCCTCATTCCTGCCTCCATACTGTTGCAACATGCATCCTATATTTTAACCGAATCAGTTAAGGCAAGCTCCACCTGACAAACAGCGATAGCTGCTATTCGGTTATGCCCGGTAAAGCGGGGCAGAGCCTCCCCCGCACTATCGGGGACGCTGTGAGCAAGTAACAAAGCGGATTTCGAATTTCCGCTTGACTGGCTGTTGTAATCCGGATCATGGTACGTACATACATAAAGACGCTTACGGCATACAAAATGTTACGCGCAATTTTATTTTTTTGTAAATTACTATATGCTGAAACAACTTATTTATCAATGTTTATCATACCCCATTCCAAATCTGCAAAATAACAAGACTTTTCGTATTCACATCACCGTTGACAAAAACAATGGGAGGAATTAGGATGTCTGTAATGGTGACCGCGGCTGATGTGTTGATCAGAATCGAATCTATTGGGGAGTCCTGGCACAGGAAATTGGGAAATCACCAAAACACAAATAAATGAAAGGTTTGCAGGTGACGATATGAAAATACGCGATGTATACACTTGCCCCTTGGAATTGACCCATGATATTACAAAAGGGAAGTGGAAACCCATCATTTTATGGCAGCTTGGAAAAGGCGTTATGTCTTTGTCCCAGCTTGAGAAAGACATTAAGGGCATTAATCAGAAAATGCTTCTTGAACAGCTAAAAGAACTGTTGGATTACGGAATGATAGCCAAGCATTCCTTTGAGGGATATCCGTTAAAAGTTGAATACTATTTGACTGAACGAGGCAAAAAGCTGTTGGATGCCATTACGATCATGCAAACCATAGGCATTGACATTATGAAAGAAAATGACATGGCTGACTTCTTAAAAGAAAACGGTTTTATAGACTAGGCATACCCACAAAAATGTGTGTAATTTACTGTCAGCTTTTTTTGTGTTATAGTTTTTCCACAGATAAATTCAGGAGGGATATAAGATGATGAGAGATGCAGTGCAGACCATCGGCAATTTAATCGATAAGCAGGGAGTTTCTTTTATAAGCTCCTTGGATGAGGATGGCTTTCCCAATACAAAGGCAATGCTGCCGCCAAGAAAACGGGATGGGATCAAAACCTTTTATTTTACTACAAATACGTCTTCCATGCGGGCCGCTCAATTTCACAGGAATCCAAAGGCATGTATTTATTTTTGTGACAAACGTTTTTTCCGGGGGGTTATGTTAAAGGGTACCATGGAAGTCTTAGAGGATGAAGAAAGCAAGGAAATGATCTGGCAAGAAGGTGATACCATGTATTATCCCAAAGGCGTTACTGATCCGGATTATTGTGTTTTAAAGTTTACAGCCCAGACAGGCCGGTACTATGCCAATTTCAGTTCTGAAAACTTTGTTATTGACTGATCCCTTTGTACAATTCAAAAGAGTCAACCAAAACTATATTAGTTGACTCTTTTATTGATATCATTTTTCACTTTCCGATCAAAGCTGCCGGGAATGCCTATGTCTTCACGATATTTGGCTATAACCCTGCGGGAAAGGTCAACCCCCTTCTTACCCAGTAATTCTGCCAGCTTTGAATCACTATATGGCTTTTCTTTATTCTCTCCATCCACCAGTTCCCGTATGAATTGTTTAACACCATCCGAATTAATCAAGCTGCCGTCATTTCCAGGAACTGGCGCTGAAAACAGATTTTTCATCAGAATGCAGCCTGCAGGAAACTGAAGATATTTATCTTTAACAGCACGGCTTATGGTTGAAGTACTGACTGACATCCTTTCTGCCGTTTGGGTCATGGTGCATGGTTTAAGCTTCCCTGAATACCGGAAAAACTCTTCCTGCTCTTCCAGTATTATATTTGTTATTTGAATAATCGTCTTACGTCTCTGTTCCACTGCATGAATCAGAAATCTCGCCCGCTCTAATTTTTTCTTAAAATATTCAAAAAGCTCCGGCTCTTTTACTTCAGCCATCATCTGGAGATAATAATCATTCAATTGATAACTCCCGCACCAATTATCATTGATTTCTATATTCCATTTCCCATCCGTGTCCATAGTAACGATAACATCCGGTATAATATATTGCTTTTGGCTCTCTCCGAACCCTTGCAGGGGCCTTGGATTTAATGTGCTGATAAGAGCAACATATCTCCTCGCCTGCGCAGAAGAGATATCAAGCGCACGGGTAATTGAACTGAGCTTTCCCTGAGATACATCTGTTAAATGATGAGAAATAATATATTTTAAGTTTTCATCATCCAATCCCAGTATTCCAATCTGAATTAATAAACATTCTTCCAGATTCTTTGCAAAAATACCGGCGGGTTCCAGCTTTTTTAAATCTATTAAACATTTTTCGATCACCCGCTCACTTGCACCCGTCAGTTGAGCGATCTCCGGAACCTCTAAATCTATAAACCCATTACTATCCAGGCTATGAATTAAAAAATCAATGACTTTCAATTCTTTATCCGGGTAACGATCCAAGGCCAGCTGATCATAAACGTGGCTATGAATATTTTTAGTGTTTGAGATTTCCAAATCCTGGTCGTTTGTTCCTATACCTTCTTCATAAAATCCGGCAGAATTAGTTAAAGGCTTACAGTAATTTGACCGATACCAGGTCTGATATTCTTCTTGATCATAAGATTCGGTCCCAGTATTAGTCTGTTCCAGCAACGGATTTTCCATATATTCATTTTCCATAAACCGGTTCAGCTCGTAATTGCATAATGCAAGCAATTCCAGGGAAGATATCTGGTTTTGAGACAATAACTGACGCTGTTCAACAGTTAATTTTTGTTTCATAGCCGCCTCCCTTCTTAATTGATCCGGTATATCACATTATAGTATTGCATTACAAATATAATACCATCTAAGTATATTACAAATCAAAATCCATATCAACTTATTTAATCTTGAAAAGAGCGAAGCTGTCCATCGCTCCGCTCATTTTCCCATCAAGAACGCCGCCTTTTAAAGGACTTGCTCTTATATCGTCCCTTTATTTAACCAAGAATTGTAACTCCATCAATTAATTCCTTTTCAAATTCCACCCTATGATGCTTCGTATATAATCCCGGCGCCCCTCCTGTATGAATCATGATGATCTTCTCACCTTTTCTGATTTTCCCCTCCTGAACCATATCAATGATTGCGGCAAAGCATTTACCTGTGTAGCACGGATCGAGTAAAACGGCTTCTTTTCCTGCCATCAGACAAATGGAATCCCTTACCTCCTTTGAAGGAAGATTATATCCGCCCCGGACATAATCCTTTTCAATATCAAAATCCTTTTGTCCGGCACTTATTTTCATTCCATATTTTTCTTTTACGCTGTCAAACAGTTCCACAATGGCCTTCTCTTTATCATCATCAAACGGAGAAATTGCCACACCGGTTAATTTCAGGCCGGAGTCTTCATTATTGAGCCCGCAATACAGTCCCATATAGGTACCCATACTGCCTACTGCAGAAATAACCCGTGCATCACCGATTCCCATGTCTGCCGCCTGCTTTGTGATCTCCACTGCACATTCATAATACCCAAGAATGCCTATATCATCTGAGCCTCCAAGGGGTATGTAGTAAACGGTTTCCCCCTGTGCCTCATATTTTCTGATTGCATCCCTGACCAGTTCTTTATACTGTTCCGCAGATGGACGGCCATCATCTTTTTTTATTATTACTTCAGCCCCCATCAACCGGTCCAATAATAAGTTTGCAGACAATTCTCCGGGATAATCCCCTATTGCAGCAATGGCACACCTCATATTATATTTAGCAGCCACTGCCGCTGTTAAACGTCCATGATTTGTTTGCACTCCGCCTTCAGTAACAAGCATCGTTGCCCCTTTATCCTGGGCTTCCTTTAAAATATACTCCAGCTTCCGAAGCTTATTGCCTCCCATGCCCAGACCAGTCATATCATCGCGCTTAAGGTAGAATTTAATCCCTAACTCTTCTGAGATATTTTTAAGATACTCCAAAGGAGTGGGTAAATTCAATAATGAGACTTTTTCCTGACCTAAAACCATAATCATACCTCCTCATACAGATGCTATTGCTTTTACTTCTAAACATATAACGAATTGCCTTAGACTTATTACTCAATATTTAAAAACAGAACCAATCACCTTCTATGAATATTACAGCTTTTCCAGCACTTCAGCCAGGCTTAAAGTTTTCGTTCCGTCTTCTAAAATAAAGAATGGAATCCCAATGCCGCCGCTTTTCTTAACCGCCTCATAAGCCGGCTCTGTTTCACGGGCAGCAAGATACGCTTTCAAGTCCTTTAAATCCGCTGACAAATTTTTGAAGTCCACATCAGCCTTCCCATCAATCAGTTTATACATTGCATACAGTGTGTCCGGACATAAGTGACTTCCGATGATTGTTACTTTCATGGTCATTCTTCCTTTCCTTTATGCGGTAACATCCGGATTTTCAACTAATTCTTCGCTGCTCCCTGTTAAGTGATTATTAATCCACTTTTTCCCTTCAACCATTCTGGCTACCATCATGGAGGCAATAGCATCACCAGATGAATTTAAGCAGGTAGCTGCAGGGTCAAACAGAAAACCTAACGTTGCAATCAGCGGAAATGCCTCCGGAGGAAAACCAAAAAGACCGACAATCAACATTTCACCTACCAGGCCGCCCCCCGGCGCTCCTGACAATACAAACGCAGACAAAATCGCTACAACAATTGACATGGCATAAGTTCCCACACCGGTAAACGGCTGATTAAATACTCCATACAAAAATGCAATCTTAACAATGGCGGATAACACCGAACCATCCATATGCATGGTTGCTCCCATGGGAAGAACAATTTCCCTAATATCCTTTGGGACTCCCATTTTGTCACATGCATCCAGATTCACCGGCAGGGTGGCCATTGAGCTTTGAGTTGCAAAAGCAGTCACTGCCGGAGTAGGAACAAATTTCAGCATACGGCGAATCCCTTCTTTTCCGCCTGCTATATAGGAATATAATGGAAAGAATATTACCACATAAACCAGGCAGAGCGGATAATACAAGATCATGGAACGGCCGTAATCACCAATCAGGCTCGGTCCAAACTCGCCTACTAAGTTGGCAAAATATGCGCCCAGGCCAATGGGAGCAAACTTCATGATCAAATTAACCATCTTCATGATGATATCATTTAAGTTTATTAGCATTTTTCCAACTGGACTCTCGTCACCGCCGCATGCACTGACACAGAATCCAAACATAACAGAAAAAATGATCAGCGGAAGCATGTTCTGACGGCTTAAAAGATCCGGAAAATCTGAAACAGTAAGAGCTCCGACAATCATGTCACCAGCCGAAGCGGCTTCTCCGACATCTGCTGCGCTCATGGCAATTGTGGTGTTTGCAGCAGGCGGAAAAATGTTCACTGCAAACAGAACAAGTACGGCTGCCACTGCGCCGGTGCCGATAAAAACAATAATGAGATTTACCAAAATACTCCCAAGGCGTTTCATATTTACCATGCTTCCCACTGCACTTGAAATAGAAACCAGGACCATTGGTACAACGATTGTAAACATCAGGTTAAGAAAAATATCACCGAGGGGTTTCACAATTGTAGCTTTCTCTCCTGCAACCAATCCGAAAACTGACCCAATTAAGATTCCCAACACCAATAAAATAGGGAACCGATAGCTTTTCCAAATATCACTTTTATTCATAAATTCACTTCTCCTTTTTACCCCATAATTTTGACTTTAAGTGACTTTCATCATTTTTATCTCACAGACGGTTTACCGCGGCCTCCAGCTGTTTCATGGCTTTTACAAGCACGCTTCGGGAGCATGCGGCATTTAACCTCATAAAACCTGAAAGACTGCGGCCAAAGGTATAACCTTCATTTAAGCCCAGCTTTGCTTCCTTGATCATGAACTTTCTTAACTGTTCATTATCCAGCCCCAATTCCCGGCAGTCCAGCCATACCAGATAAGTGGCATCCGGTATATTAGGTTTGATTTTCGGAATGTATTTCTCACAATAATCTTTGATAAAATCAAAGTTCTCAGAGAGATATGGGAGCAATTGCTCCAACCACTCCTCTCCCTCATTAAACGCCGCTTCCATTGCCACTGAGCTAAATGCATTGTTCCTGTGAATGTCTAAATTCATCCAGAACTTATCAAAGGCAGCCTTCATTTCCAGATTGGGGAAAACATTGGTTGATGCCTGCAATCCCGCAAGATTAAATGTCTTAGTACCGGAGATACAGCTTATGACATGATCTCTGGCTTCGTCAGATATCATGGCTGTCGGAATATGTTTCTTTCCATGAAACACCAGGTCAGAGTGTATTTCGTCAGAAACCATCAGCACATCATTGGCACGGCAAATTTCAAACATCTTCTCCAGCTGTTCTTTCCTCCAGACGATGCCAAGAGGATTATGGGGACTGCACAGAAGAAAGATTTTTACGTTGGGATCTTTTGCTTTCTCTTCGAAATCTGCAAAATCAATGGTCCAGCCTCCCTCCTGTTCAATCAGCTGATTTTCGACCACCTTTCTTTCCCATGCTTCTGTAATATCATAGAATTCAGAATACACAGGAGTCTGAATCATAACAGAGTCTCCCTCGTTAGTAAACACCTTGATAATGGAAGACAATGCAGGTACAACTCCTAAGCTCCAGCTCACCTTTTCCTTATCAATCTTCCAGCCATGTCTGCGAAGCTGCCAGCCAAGTATTGCATCAAAATAGGAGTCAGGCCGATATGTATATCCCCAGATCCCTTCCAAGGCTTTTTCCACACATGCATCAATGATTGGCTGTGCTGTCTGGAAATCCATATCTGCAACCCAAAGCGGAATCACATCCATGGTGCCAAACTTCTTCTGCCTCTCATCGTATTTTCCCGCGCGGTTTTTGCTTCTGTCAATCACGTTGTCAAAATTGTATTTCATATAAAGCTCCTTTCCATTTTATACTTTTATATTAGAGCAACACGTGTGCCAACTTTTCAGCCTAAAGAAAAATATTAATAAAAACGTAGAAAAGATCTGCAAACGCTACCTTTTCTACGTTTATTTTTTGCTATATCTTGTAACATTTTGGTGAGAAATGCAATTTTCATCTTTTTGGTTATTAATTGGTGGCTAATTGGTTTTAAATGGGTTTTAAATGGGTTGTTAATTAGTTATCCAATCAACTCCCTTTTTGGTAATATTGCTTCCGCCTCTGCCTTTTGTAACAGTTACGTAACCGTTTTCCTCTAACCTGCCTAATATTTTGCGCACCTGAGGCTGAGTTAACTTTATTTCACGCATCTGCGCCTCCAGCAGAATTTTTTCCCGTCCAATGGATTGTCCTCTACGCTCTGCGTCGTAAAGAATTTCCAGGATCACCTGCTCCTGCTGGGTGGGTGTGTGCAATATAGTTTCATATCGGGAAGGCTTTGTTGAAGTCCGTGGATTCAGCTCTTCCCCTTTGATCCCGTTTACCTCCTGTCTGTTTTTACGTATACGAAAAACCGGAGGCAGATCATCAATTGTTATTACCGTATGACCGGTAAAACACAAATAATCCACAACATTGCGCAGCTCCCGTATATTTCCCGGCCATTCATATTCCCGGAACAGTTCTTTAATATCATCACTTAGCCGAAAGCTTCCCCCCAGCTCTTTTCGAAAACTGTCCAGAATTAAAAATACATCTTCCTCTCTCTCCCGAAGGGGCGGGATTAACACCGGCAAGGCATTCAGTCTGTAATAAAGATCCTGCCTGAAAGTGCCTTCCGCTACTTTTTGTTCAAGCTCTTCATTGGTTGCAGCTACGATCCGCACGTCAACATGGATAATTTGATTTCCGCCGACCCGCATAATTTCACGTTCCTGCAAAACACGGAGCAGCTTTACCTGCAGGGCCGGGCTCATGCCTTCCACTTCGTCTAAAAACAGAGTCCCCTGATGGGCGAATTCAAACAGACCCGGACGGCCTCCCTTTTTCGCTCCTGTAAAGGCCCCTTCTTCATAACCGAACAGCTCACTCTCCAATAAATTCTCCGGCATAGCCGCACAGTTGATCGCCACAAAAGGCTGGTCCCTTCGCTTTGATGCGTTATGAACGGAGTGGGCAAACAGCTCCTTACCGGTCCCGGTTTCTCCAATTAACAAAACCGGAGATTCCGTACCGGCCATTTTATTTAAAATAAATTTAGTCTTTAATATGGGGGCAGACTGCCCGATCACATCGTCAAAACAATATTTAGCCCTATGCCCCTGGCCTTTTTTCATCAATTGAACCCGCAGCTCGTTCTGACGGCGCTCCATCTCATTAAACTTCTGCAAAATGGCAAATGCGCCGACACAGGCATCCCGCCTTAACACCGGGCGCACGTAAAGGCTGACTAAATTACCTGCAACTCTTACAACCTGGGGACTCGTTTCCTTTTTCTCTTCTAAGCATCTCCGGAACGGTATATAGGGAAACACTTCCTCTCCCGCCTTTGAAATGCCGAGATTTTCAGGCACCCGGGTGATATCGGCAGCATTTTTGTTGACCGCATAGATTTCTCCATGTTCATTTACAGCGATCACTCCCTGATCAAGTACTTCCATGAGAATATCAAACTGGCTCTCCAGTCTCCTGGAACGGTTAAACATCTCATCAAAATAGTAGGTATTGGTGCAAACCGACTCCTGATAACGTTTAAATTCAACTTCTTCCAGCAAATCGTCAAAACCAAGCCGGAATGCAGCCTCTATCATTGTATCAGACGAGCAGGTTCTCTGTCCCAGGTTTATAATTGTGGAAATTCCACTGGGCACATAGCGCTCTTCATCCGGAGTAACAGCAATCTCTGCCATTTCAGTCAGTTTGCTTCCCGGAGCATAGAGAATAAATTTTAAATGAGTAATTCCCAGCTGTTCCAGCTGCGTCACTGCTTCCCTTGCCATGACCTCAGTGATATTAACGTAAAGGACCTTCGTGCCCTTTGGAATCTCTTCCAGACGGCGAACAGCTTCCTTTAAATAAGTAACCTGAATTTCCATCCGCTGTGCTTCAGGCGGAATATACCGGTCCGGATCCCCCATGGCGTCAAAGGCATCCGTTGAGCCCATAAAAAGATCGCAGGGTTCCATATTTGCTGCCGTTCCATCCATCATGCTGTAGTTTCGTACAACGGCCCGTTCCCCAAATACTGACCGCACCTGCCTGGCATATGCTTTTCCAGCAAATGGATCCAATGCAATAACCGCAATACTTTTTTTCATGCTTTACCTTCCTGTGACAATACAAGCTCCCAACATCAGTTCAAAATACGCTTTTTTTGATGTCTCTAGTATAGCATAGCAAAAAAGGCAGGTAAAGATAGTACCAACACATCTTTCAGGCAGCAGGCAGACCGTTTCAGCATCTATCACGCCTGATTGATCCGAATTCCGCCAATGCTTTGATTGTTTCTATCCATTGAGGGCATGATCGGACTCCAGCAAATCCAGCAGATTCATTTTCAACATGCCTTTCTTGGGGCCAATGGAATTGACGTTTCATTTGGCCTGTCCACGGTAAGGGATATGGAAGCCAAAGGCAAACGGGCAATTATAAAAAACAGCCGCAATCCAAAAATGGAATTGCAGCTATTTTATGTTTTCCCTGTGTTTCTTTATGATTGCATGGATTGCCCGCCGTCCACATGGAGGACCTGACCTGTGACAAATGAGGAATCGTTACTTGCAAGATATACGTAGGTCGGGGCAAGCTCTACCGGCTGCCCTGCTCTTTTCATGGGAGTGTTGGAACCAAACGTGGGAATGTAGTCGGCCGGCCAGCTGGAAGGCTGAAGCGGCGTCCAGATTGGACCTGGTGCAACTGCATTTACCCGAATGCCTCTAGACACCAGGGAACGGGCCATTGATCGGGTGAAGCTGACAATTGCTCCTTTTGTGCTGGAATAATCAATCAACTGGTCATTCCCAGCATAAGCAGTAACGGATGTTGTATTAATTATGGTGCTGCCGTCCTTTAAATGGGGCAGGACTGCTTTTGTCATAATGAAAATACCGAAAAAATTCACTTCAAAGGTAAGTACCATCTGCTCAACGGCAATGTTCTCTATACCGTCTTGCGGAAACTGCACACCTGCATTATTTACCAGGACGTCAAGTCTGCCTAAGGATGAAACGGTTTCGGATACTGCGTTTTGACAAAACAATTCGTCCCGTACATCTCCTGAGATCAAAAGACATTTTCTTCCCTGAGCTTCTACATAGGATTTCGTTATTTGCGCATCATCATGCTCGTCATAATAAACGATGCATACATCAGCGCCTTCCTTTGCAAATGCCAAAGACACAGCTCTTCCAATTCCGCTGTCTCCTCCCGTTACCAATGCCACTTTATCTTCCAGTTTACCTGTTCCAATATAGTCTGGATTGTCAAAGACAGGTTTCGGAACCATAAGTGTTTCCAATCCTGGTTGTACGGACTGATGCTGTGGAGGGAACTGGATCGGAACCTGTTGGCATACTTCTTTATAGCCCAAATATGAATAATAATCAGCCAAGCTTAATCTCCAATACATCTAATAACTATTATATGATTATATATTAATCAAACCAATGTCCTGATACACATTTTTTCTAAAATTTTAATCCTGAGCAAAAAACTGTTTTGAGCCATTTGAAAAAAGGCAGAAAATTAAAAACCGAAATTCTCATAATCGGCTTTAATAAATCGGTGATAAATAGTATGGCAGTCTTCAAATTTTATACAATACCTGTAAGCATCCGGCTTCCCATCTGTAAAATATATTAAGTAATCAAATTCACCATTGTTCATCTTTTCACAAACAACATTACTTGAGTATTTATAAAATATATTCAGCAGATCCTCCAGTGAACAATCATGTATGCTTATTTTTTCAATAAAATCTCTTAAAAAATAGTTTTCATCAATGCTTTCATGAACATAGTCAACTCCCTTTGGAGGAATGGTAAAGCAAAATCTTGTTTCTGTATTGGAGTACTCCACTATTCCTAACCGTTCCTTTACAAATTCACAGAATTGATCCAAAACCTTAAACAACTCCGTGACAGTATAAGATGTACCTAACAGATTACAAATCGATTCAATGGGGTAATACAATCTTATTATTTCGCTTCTATAACCAATTTTAATCTGCTCTTCTTTTATGACTTCAATTATATGATTCTCTAAGCCTTTAAAGGCTGATTCGTATTGAATCTGCATATATTTCCTCCTGGCGTTGGTTCTATCAATTTCCCCTGGAAACAAGGTCCAAAGCCACAGGTTTTCACACCTGTGGCTCATTGTTTATAAGAATAATGCAATATTAACACGATCAAATCCCTTTTACAATAGGAAAAAGTACTTCCTTCCCTAATCCCGGATACGGATATCCGATATTTTTTGCCTGCCATCATAACAATACCGCCTTACTGCCAAAACCATGTACCACAACGTTTTTGAATTCATACAGTTACAAAGTTTTTACCGGAGCTTCATGGCATAAACGCAAACAGTGTGCAAACTGGTTTCTATTTCTAATAGTATAGTCCGTGATTCTGTTTCATCCGCTATATCATGAACGCTTAAACGGACTGCATCCGCTGGCTACACATCCTCCGTCACACAGAATGTCAGCACCTGTTAAATATCCCAGCCGTTCATCTGAAACGGCAGCATACAGTTGAGCAATTTCTTCCGGCCTGCCCAAACGTTTTATTGCATTGTATTTCATATAGGTCATCGCTTCATCCTTTTCCAGTAAAAAAACGTTCCAGACTCTCTGTATCAGTCACGTCGCCAATGCATATCTCAACTTCCCCCGGCACACGTGCAGCCGCAGGATCGCCCTTTAAAACAAGGCCGCGCACTTTTTTACCATCTTCCAGAAGCCTTGCCGCTACACTGCTTCCCAGATTGCCGGCAATCCCTGTCACAAGGTAAACTATATTTTTTTCATTGCTTTGATTATCCATAATGAATCCTCCGCTTAAAAATTAATGTTATTGAGCTTATCAATTTGATGTTTTTATCATAGCGGCGGAATATGTGTGAGTTATTTATGAAATGTTTGAAAATTGTTAAATCAAATTCCCACCAGGAGTTGGGGCCTTAGACAAAACATTGCCGTCATCTGATAATATTTTCTCCTTTCCTGCAATTATTAAAGGAATTTAAATTGACATATTTCATGGACTCATGTAAATGGGTTATGGTAATATAATATTAAAACATGTGCAATACTACCAGATGATTCAGCAACAGGAAAGGTGATCGAATAACATGTGCGGCAGATATTATATTGAAATAGACAATATTGAACTGAATTCCATTATTGCAGAAGTCGAAAAAAAAGCGACCGTTAAAACCGGAGAAATATATCCAACAAACACTGTGCCTGTTTTGTCGCCAAACGGAACCATGACGGCAATGCGCTGGGGTTTTCCAAGGTATGACAATAAAGGGGAAGTCATTAACGCCCGAAGCGAAACAGCGGCGGAAAAAAACATGTTTCGCTACCCCATGATGGAAGGACGCTGCCTGATACCGGCAAGCTGGTACTTTGAATGGGAAAAACGAGGCTCAAAAAAGATAAAATATGCCCTGGCGGCTCCTGACAATCGTCCTGTATGGCTTGCCGGGCTATCGAGGAGAGACGCTAAAACAGGAGACTCGCTTTTTGTTATTCTGACACGTCCAGCCTGGTCCGGCATCTCATTTATTCACGATCGGATGCCGGTGATTTTACCAAAAGAAATTCACGATGAGTGGCTTTTTGGCCACGATCCAAAAGGCACCATGAACCGGGCGTCAGATGAAGTTCGCTATAGGCTGGAATAAGAGATCGGATAGACCTCTGCCGTCCCGGCTTATTTACACCGGTGATGAAGCAAAACAGGGACTTACACTCTTTCTCCTTTCCACAGGCAGGCTGCCATATCGACGCGTCCATCCGGGAGAAAGGGTACTCCTTCGTTTTCCAACATGTCCTTACGGATTTCCGGAAAACCGCCGCCTGCAATGGAGCCGTCAGCCATTACCACACGCTGCCACGGCAAATATTCCGGGCAAAAACGCATTGCCCGCCCAACCTCCCGCGCAGCACGAGGCCTTCCAAGCATATACGCTATTTGTCCGTATGAAATCACCTTACCGCGGGGAATTCTCTCCACAACATCATATACCTGAGTAAAAAATTGATTCATAATCCCATTCTCTCTTTCAGTCAAACGGATATTCGCAATGACCAAGGGGCACAGCGCCCCACGCACCATCGGGTGGCCCTTCGTTTCGCTGCTTTCTTTAATCATCAGCAATCTTTGTCATTATAATTGCCTCTCAATTATACACTATTATAAATAAAGTTTGCAACTTGAATGAAATCAACTCGATTAACCAAGGCAAAACAGTGTTTTGAATTATTCACTTAAAAGTATAGAATATCCGGACGGTTTAGAATAGGTCGCTCAGATTGACTTAACAAAGAAGTGAGATTATAATAAAAGTAGTATCAAAATAATATTAAGCGCTATCTATTGCTGCAGAATGGGAGGTAAATATGAAAGTAACCATGTATGGGGCGGAAATTTGTCCTGATTGCGTTAAGGCTAAAAAAAGCTTAACAGTACTTAGTGATATTGAGTTTGAATACAAGAACATTATTGGTGACACAGCTACTTTAAAGGAATTTTTAGCTTACCGGGATAACCATAGTATTTTCCAGGAAGTTAAGGAATCAGGAAGAATAGGAATACCGTTTTTTATATTGGAAAATGGCGAAAAAACTTTTGAGATCGATAAGTATGTAACTATTCCTGCTGAAGCCGAAAAAATGGAGAGTCCTGTCTCTTTTTGTTCTATTGATAAAAAAGGGCAATGCTGATAAAATAAAATCTGATTTTGGGGGAGGGTGCGGATAAAAAGTTTTTTGTCCGCACCTCTCCTCTTCCCCCAAATTGAACTTATCGTAACAAAAAAATAAGAATAGGGACATTTTTCCCTACTCTTATATAGTACAAACTGCCTGCTACGTGGCAGTATATTTTTTATGTTGGCATAGAGAATTATGGAAGTCAGCATAAATTATAGAGTCTTTTTCACAGACTCTATTCTCAAAATTCGCCAAATTAGCTTATAATACTACATCCAACGTTTTCAATACAAGATTTAATCGAATT
This sequence comes from Lacrimispora indolis DSM 755, assembly GCF_000526995.1. Classification (NCBI taxonomy): domain Bacteria; kingdom Bacillati; phylum Bacillota; class Clostridia; order Lachnospirales; family Lachnospiraceae; genus Lacrimispora; species Lacrimispora indolis. Next base: position 5,390,621 of record NZ_AZUI01000001.1, read on the forward strand.
TTCGTCCGTTGATTCATTATATCCGACTTCAATGGAACCTCTTGCCACATCAATATTAACCATTGAAATTCCTTCTATTTTATCTAATGCATTTTTAAGCTGAGTTTTAATCTCCGAATTCTGTATTCCTGATATATCATAATGAATTTTGTTCATAAGATAACTCCTTTACAATTTTAATTATATTATGAAAACAAAAAGATGTTTTCATAATCGGATGGACGGGGCAAAGAACGTTCCTTTATCCTCACTTGCGTTGCAAGTTCGGATAAGTTATATTTTCTGAACATTTAAAGCGCATAAGCCTTTTTCATCTTGCCTAACGTCAAAATTAACAGACTCGCCCTCGTGTAAATCTTTATTATGAGTCTTTTCTTTGACTTGTGAATGATGTACGAAAACATCCTGGCCTTCGTTGGTTGAGATAAAGCCATAGCCTCTTTCGTTATCAAACCATTTAACTACACCAGTATAATTAGACATGTTTAAAACCTCCTTTATAAACCTATTAAATCTCATTGATCCCATTTCCATATATATGGAAATAGATTCATACTTGTCTGCTTTTTCGGCTGAACGCGAGATATTTCAGTGAAATTTAAAGTCTAAGATTCTTTATCTTTTGAATTATCTGCTTTCAATCCAAATACGGCTCGCGCGCTTTCTGCTTGCGGGTTGTGATTAATATGTTTTGAATGAAAAGTACCATCTTCTTTTTTATGATTTTTTGTGCTTTTTTTAGAATTATCTCTGCTCATGGTTTGCCTCCTTTTATTATAAAACTATTTTTAGTATGCCATTCATTTAATAATTGCATTCTATGATTGGTTTCCAATTTAAGCCAGAAAATTATATTATATAAGGGAATTACGGAATTAATCCAGAGTTCATATCTTCAATTATCCCGCTATTGCTGCAACTCATATGAGAGCGGCATTTATTTTAGTTTAATTAATCTGGGCATTATGACTGGTTTTATTATTAACATGCCGCATGCAAATCGCGCAGCACATTTTTAGGCGTGCCCCGGGTACCGGATCCACGCCTATGATTTATCTTATCTTCTTATTCACTATTGTAAAGCTGTATTACATATTTGAATTCTATTCTTTAAAAATTTTCTCATAATTTTTACAGCTTTTATGCCTCCTCTTTCTGCGATATTATTAACCTGGTTGGAAATAACCTTCCATTGTTATCATGTGCTTAAAAGCATATTCAATAAATTTTCAATATCTAATATTCCATATCCCCATATTTTATTTGGATAAATTACATCAGAATCCCGCAGAGCGTTAAAAGTTAATAATCCTCTGATTTGATTCCCATTAATATTGACAAAATTTCTTTTTATACCAGCCCACTCCAAGGCTATGGCAATAGCTCCCGCTGCATATCCGACAGCCGCGCCAGTTCCGCTGATCACTCCATACTGGCTCTCTGGAACTGCACACGGTATCTGGTAACCAGGTGCTGCTATATCGGGCTTAACTTCGCCTATTCTGGTATAACCTCTTGACGATTCAATCAATATACTCCTATTAACTTGATTATAGGCAGTAACAGTTATGGGACTCGTAGTAGTTCCTGGTGAAGATACAGTGGTATCCGGATCTGACTCAAAGAAAAAGGTCTCGTTAGAGATCAGATTTCCAGCTGGTAACCATGTATGAAAAGAAAATGGTGTGTTTTCTATGCTTAAAGCCCGAAAATGCCAAACTCCTGGATAAGGATTTCTAAAACGTATTAAAATTAATGGATTCCTGCCTCCACTCTCAAAAACAAAATTATTAATCAGGAGAATACTCTGACTTTGCTCAAAAGTAAACTCTTTACAAACCAGTGAAGGGTCAACTGATTCTGTAGACTCCCCTAAAGGTGATATAACCTCAATAGATAAGGTGCTTGGCGCATATGGCCAAATTTCCATGAAAAATAACTTGTCACTGCTCCCTACATTTAATTGGAAGTCATTATAATAAGGCTGGGAAAAGGTGCTGTTAAAGTAATGCCTTTCTTTGTTTCCCCCATCCCCTGCTGCAATACAAACTCCTATATTAGGCAATCCTGCAATAATATTTAAATAAGTACTGATAGGGCTGATTCCATCATGACCACCTTGGTTGCTCTCCAATGCAATGCATATAACTAAAGGACGTTTTAGGTTTTCAGATACAGTAACTAAATACCTTATTCCAAGCATTAGATCAGTCTCTTGAAAGCACAGCAAATCATCCGGAACAAAAAACAGTTGTTTAAGATTTTGCTTGGCTTCCTTTAGTTTTACAATTACAAGTTCAGATTCTGGTACAATACCGCTAAAAGACTGATTTGACTCAGGTCTGCCAGCAATAATGCTGGCAATAGCTGTTCCATGTCCATTTATATCCCTGGATGGGACTACAGACAATGGATCTTCTGATACCAATGCTTGATTAATCATGTCTCTGGTATATTCACTGCCAAAGGTAAACCCCTCAGGAACAACACCGCCTTGCTCTGACTGATCCCACATAGAAATAATACAAGTAGTCTTATCAGCATTAAGAAATACTGGATGCTGATAATCAATTCCTGTGCTTAAAATACCAATAATAATATCTTTACCATAGAAAGCAGGCTCAGAATGATACCGAAAACTTTCAATATCTGCGTTACCTCTGTCAATGATCGATATCGGTGTAAATAATTCAGGTAAAGAATAATAAGGAACCTGTCTTTGATCACAGATATTTATTTCATGTGTACTTACATGCAATATGTGATGTGCCTCGTTCAATAGAGTCATATTAACATCTTCATTGCGAATCGGATCTATTGAATTTTCAGCAATCAGGTCATAATAATTTTCATCCAGAACCCTTTGCATATATCACCATTTTCCCTGTTCCAGTGGATAATTTATTTAATATTATGCAAAAAATAATGCTGTTATGTAAATTGTTTGGATTTATGATCATATGGAGTCTTTTGAAGTTCATCACAACGCCTGGTTACAGCAAATCCGAAGCTTTTGTAACTCCTTCATTTATGCAGGATGATAAGCAGATTATTTACATATCACACGGTTCGCTCCAGAAATGTTTGAAAATCCATAAAAAGATGAACCGGACCAGAGGTATCACTATTTGTCTTTCCATCAATTACAGCCTTTGTCATATGCATAAAATTTATTATCCCATCCGATGAAAAACCCGCTTGCTCTAACGTACATTTCCATTCATCAGGTGAAATTTGCTGTAATGCAACCTCCTTATTGAATACTTTCCCAAATATTCCTGCTATATCCAGGGAGCTATAATCACAAGGGCCACAGACTTCGTATATTCGTTCCTGGGGCGCTTCCCGAATCATGACATCAGCTAAAAACTCTGCAACATCAATGGGAGAAATCATTGATAATTTCATTTCTAACGGAAAAAAGGTCGGCAAGATCCCCTGCGTTCTTATTAATTCCAGATTTCCCATCCAATTGCTATAGTAATATGCAGGTCTGACAAAAATCTGCTCCATATGAAGTCCATCAAATGCATGTTCCAATAAGTAAGATGCGATCAGATTTCCTGTACCTGATTCATGCTGAGCCCCCATAGAAGACAGACCAACAATTTTTTGAATGCCAGAGGCCTTTATGGCCTCCCGATAATTATCGATCACCAGTCGTACTTCCTCCAGTTGATTTTCAGCGGCTGGATTTTCAGGCGTTAATAAAAAAGCGGTTTTGCCATTATGAAAAGCCTTTATTAATGCTTCTTTATCATGATAATCTGCGACAAAAACTTCAATCCCCATCTTTTTTAATTCCTGGGCTTTTGTCTCGTCTCTAACAACAGCCCGTACCGGCCGGCCTTTCTTAAAAAGGTTATTTGCCAACATGAACCCTATCTGTCCTGTAGCCCCTAAAACAATATTCATATACTGCCTCCTGTCATATAATAATCATCAACATCGTAAGATTGATTTCTTACAAATATTAATATATAATAAAAACATGCCAATTACTGACATGTTTTATTTTTATAATTATTAAAATGAAAGGAGTCCGACGATGTCAAAAACAAAATTGCTGTTTGATTTAATCATGTATGTGAATACAAAACGGAACTTTACGGCCCAGGATGTCGCTTATGAGTTTCATGTATCACTCAGAACAGCTCACCGCTACCTGATGGAGTTAAGTGAAATGGGCATTCCTATTTATACAGAACAGGGGCGAAATGGGGGCTATCGGACTCTGAAAAGCAGAACGCTCCCACCTATCCTATTTGATGAAGAGGAAGCTTTTGCTATATTCTTTGCATTCCGGTCACTCAAATATTTTCAATCATTACCGTTCAGCATAAACATTGATTCAGTATCAAGAAAACTTTACTCAAGTCTTCCGGATGATATCAAAAGAAAAACTGACCGTTTGGATTCTGTGTTATTATTTTGGAGCAAAAAAAGGAGTGTTCCTTCTCCATATTTAAAGGAAATTATTGAAGCATCAATAAATGACCATATTGTAATAATTGAATATTATTCCAAAACAGAGAATAAAGTAAAGGAAGTCAAACCCATTGGCGTATATGCGGCCGATGGATTTTGGTACATGCCTGCCTTTGATATGGAGCATCAAACAATACGGTTATTCAGGGTCGACAGGATCTTATCCTTTGAAAATTCAGAGAAAGTATTTCCTGTAATGGCGGATTTAGAGAACTGGCTGACCGATCATATTGTTAAGACACCGGTTAAGCTCCATGTCAAATTAACAAGGGAAGGGGTGCGGCAATGTCAGAGTGAACCTTGGCTTGAGCCTGATATTGTTTTAACCGAAGATGGAAACGGATTTGTCGATATGGAAGTTGATCAAAGTGAGATACCGTTTATATCAGAGTATTTTTTCCGTTTGGGCAAAGATGCAAAAGTAGTAGAGCCATATGAAGTAATTGATTATATAAAGCAACATGCCAGGCAATTGCTTAATCATTACCTGTAACCCTTAAACAGCATTCAGATGGCCGGAGTTGGGAATTCCGGGAAAAATCATTCTGCTTAAGGATCACGGCAGGCGGACTTTTTTTAGTATAATTATTTCAAGTTCTCTTCACATTTGGACATCCGTTCTTCATAACCATCCAGCTTCCAATCCAGTCTTTCCAGAACTGCATTTAATTCCTCAATTTTCGAGACAATTTGTTCCCTCTGTTCCAGAAGGAGCTTTTTCCGGGCGGTAACGGTATCACTGCCCTGATGAAAAAGGGTAACGTATTCCACAAGGGTTTCCACAGAAACTCCTGCTAAGCGCATACATTTGATATACTCTACCCATCGGCAATCCTCATCAGAATAGTCCCGGATACCGCCCGCGGTTCGTGCAACTTTAGGCAGCAGGCCGATACGCTCATAATAGCGCAGCGTATCAGGGGTAAGTCCATGTTTTTTTGCCACTTCTGCAATAGTCATTGATTTTCACATCCCTGTTTACTTATATTTATCCTGTTCTTCGCCGGTATGACTTTCTGCTATCCATTAAAGCTGCTTAAACACATTTTAAAAATATTTTCAATATCCTGTTGATTCAAAGGTTTAAAGCCGGGCAGCGTCCCGCCGTTGCAGGCTTTTTTTGCCATAATCTCAAAGTTTTTATCGTCTATGCCGATTTCGTGGAGGCTGCTTTTCAGCCCCAGCGTCCGGAAGAAGAAATCGCCTAAAAGCTCAATACTTTTCTTTGCTGCCTCCATATGCGGCTGAGATGCATCGATGCCAAACACGTTGACGCCGAACTGATAAAATTTAGATGCCGTAGTTTCATCCAGCGTATATTTCATCCAGCGCGGTGTGAGAATGGCCAGGCCCAGACCGTGAGTGATATCGTATATAGCGGAAAGCTCATGCTCCATGGGATGGCAGCTCCATGCCTGGCGCTTGCCGCCGTTCACAAATCCGTTAATCGCCCAGGAGCTTGCCCACATCAGATTGGCACGGGCCTCGTAATTGTCAGGCTGCTCCATGGCGACAGGAGCATATCTGATGATGGTTTTCATCAACACTTCCATAATCCCATCCAGCATCTGCAGATCCTGATCCATGTTAAAATAGACTTCCATAATATGTGACATCATATCAGCCGCTCCGCAGGCAGTCTGATATGGATTGACCGTATAGGTGTTGACAGGATCCAGGAAAGAGACTTTTGGGAGCATGGGAAACTCCATCCGGCCGATTTTGTCCTGGGTTTTTGGATTGCTGATGACTCCTCCGCAGTCCATTTCCGAGCCAGTGGCTGCAAGTGTGAGAATGGTAACAACCGGCAGCGCTTTTTCAATTGGCGCCCATTCACTTAGAAACTTCCACGGGTCAAAATCCACACAAGCGCCGGCTGCCATGAATTTTGTCGCATCCAATGTAGAACCCCCGCCTACAGCAAGCAAAACATCGATCTTTTCTCTTTTACAGATCTCCGCACCCTTGCGCACGGAATCAATGTGCGGGTTGGGTGCAATGCCATCCAGCTCAAACAGCTGGAGACCTGCGGCCTTGATTTCTGCTGTTACTTTATCATACAACCCTATCTTTTTAATGGATCCACCGCCATAGGTCAGCAGCACGCGCTTGCCGAAACGGGAAAGTTCCGGCCCAAGATGGGAAAGCTGATTTTCTCCAAAATAAACTTTTGTTGGTATATCATAAATAAAACTATTCATTCTGATTTCTCCTTTTATTTTTTATATCAGTCACCAAAACACACTGCCTGAAAAGAATGTATCCCCCTGTGTTCATTCCTTTTATTTCAATCAGAGCGCGCCAACAACCTTATGGGGAACATACAGTTCTTCAAGATAGGATACATCGTCATCTGCCAGCCTGATATTGAAGGCGCCCACCGCATCATCAAAATATTTTGCCTTAGTGGCACCGATGATGGGGGCCGCAACGCCCTTTGCAAACTGCCAGGCAAGGGCAACCTGGGTCATGGTAACGTTATATTTCTCTGCAATTTCATTGACACGCAATACGATTTTGTAATCAGTCTCCTGTGTTCCATCGTATTTGGAAATCGCCGTTTTATCGGTCTTGCTGCGGTTTGTATCGGTTTTCCATTCAAGCCGGGAAAGTCTGCCTGCCGCAAGAGGGCTGTAAGGCGTACATGCGACGTTCTGCTGATTGCATATGGGAATTAATTCACGCTCGTCCTCGCGGTAGAGCAGATTGTAGTGGTTCTGCATGGAGACGAAGGGTGTCCAGCCGTTTCTTTCAGCGGCAAGCTGCATGTTGTAGAATTGATATCCATACATAGCAGAAGCGCCGAGGGCTCTCACCTTGCCCGCTGTGACCAGGCTGTTAAGGGTCTCCATGGTTTCTTCTATGGGGGTTCCATAGTCAAAACGGTGAATGATATAAAGATCCAGATAATCGGTTCCCAGCCGTTTAAGCGTACCGTCAATTTCTCGCAGAATTGCCTCTTTGGAAAGATGCCCCTCGTTAAAATAGACCTTTGAGGCCAGCACCACTTTGTCACGGGCCGCATTGTTCCGTATAGCCCGGCCAAGGTACTCTTCACTGGTGCCGGCCGAATAAGTGTTGGCGGTGTCAAAGAAATTTATACCCAGATCAAGAGCATGCCTTATAATCGTTTCGCTTTCCTGCGGATTCAGCGTCCAATCGTGCATTTTGCTGGCAGGATCACCAAAGCTCATGCAGCCAACGCAAAAGCGGGAAACCTGAATGTTCGAATTTCCGAGTTTTACATATTCCATTTTTTAGCCTCCTTATTGATTTCTTAACGTTTTCTGCAGCATGGCTTGTAAGCTGAAGCTCAAAGCCACTGTTTTATTCATGCCGCATTTTCCTTTCCTCATATGTTCTGTACATATCCTATCACTTGGAGCTAACTCCAAGTCAAGTGGAATCAGAACAATTTCTGTAAAATGCAAAGGTCTATATAAAATGTAATTCTAATGAAGAGAGAGACCGCTTAAATGGCTGCAATCCATTCAGGCTGTCTCTCATACTTTTAAATAATATGCTGCAGAAACCTTTCCATCTAAAAGAAATCCCAAGCAATGAAGTAAAATATATCACCAAAGGGTGTTTCCATTCATTATGACTCCATATTTCTTACGGAATCTCTATAAATAATTGCCGCATTTACAAAGGTAACTCCTCTGCTGGGGGCATTCTCCTGTTCTATTTTTTCACAAATCAACTCAACGGATTTACCGGCCATCTGATTAATATTCACCTCCGCCGTAGTCAGCTTAGGAACACAAAGCTCCGCATAAATATCATTGTCAAAGCTTACAATGGAAATGTCTTCCGGCACCCGGTACCCCTTTTCCTTTAACATACGGATAAACTGGTACGCTGTATCATCACAATTGCAGACAAAAGCAGTAGGCATATGCTCCGGCAGCATAAACTCCACATTTTCATCCTCCATATTCCGGTCTCCGATGATCCACTCATCGCAAATCGGAAGTCCTGCTTTCAAATGCGCACGGCAATAACCAAGATACCGGTCCATAATGCTGTTCGTCGCTGTGAACGTACCCACAAATCCAATGTTTTTATGGCCGCACTTCATCAAATACGTCGTCAGTTCACACATGCTGTACATGCTTTCTGTGATCACGCAGTCTATATCAAAATCATTATCATACGTATCTGCCAGAACACAGGGAAGCTGTGTCTGTTTCACCTCAGCCAGAAACGTTTTTTCAATATCACCCAGAAAAATAACTCCGGCTATGTCATACTTTTCCAGCAGCGGAAGCAGCTTTCCTTTCCTGTCGTCTTTAGGGGTAAGGGGAAACAAATGAGCCAGATAACCACGTTCGTTTAATTCCATGGAAATCCTCTGATAAAACTTTAAATAAAACCCGGCTTCTCCATGAGCAAACTTTTCTTTCATAAAAACAGCAATATTTTTTGAACTTCCGGAACATATCTTTGAACTTTCCGGAAGCTTATAATTCAACTCTTTGCTGACTGCTATGATTTTTTCTTTTAATTCCCTTCCAACTCCGTCTTTTCCATTTAAAGCCTTGGATACGGTTACTTTACTGATAGACAAATAATCCGCAATATCCTGCATCGTTACGTTTTTTTTCCTTTTCACCTTCTCGACCTCTGCGCTATTATTATTTGTTCATTTCACTCATTATAATATATATTTCCAGATTATTCTACGCCTTTCAGAAGTAATTCACCAATTTTCACATGATCAACGGCCCTTGTAAATCTTGCAGTTTTATCTTTGGCCGCGGCATTCTGCCACCTTTTCATCCATTCTTTTCGCTGAACTGCATCTGCATCATGCTCATTCTGTATTTTATCAGGTTTCATTATGAGTTACTGCTTCCCCGGAACTGCCATACATCTTAATTTTTCCTTCCAGTTCAACTTTTACCACAGTCACCAGATCGTGGCAGTCATCCGCTGTCAGCCTGATCCAGGTGGTTCCCGGAATTTCAAACCAGGGAACTCCGCCATGGATTTCATGCGGCAGCTCTTTGCCTGAATGCAGAACGGTAATTTTCTTTATAAGATTGCACAGCCCCTTTAAGCAGATGGATTCCTTTGGATTATCGTACACAAACAGATATAAAGTTTCCCTGTCAGCAGATATGGTACTTCCGCCAAGATAATAGCAGGTCCCAATCCCTTCATCTGTTTGATATACAGCCTCCTCATGCTCCCGTATCCAGGAGCCAAGCCCTGATAAAATTGCCTCCTGCCGGGAATCTATGGTCCCGTCCTGGCGCGGTCCGATATCAAGCAGCATATTTCCGCCCATGGAAATGCAGTCGCAAAATATACGTAGGATCTGGCTTAAAGATTTGTATTGATTGTCCCTTGGTTGGTATCCCCAGGAACCGTTAATCGTAGTACAAAACTCCCAGTCTCCCTCCGGCCTTGTAATGGGGATTCCCTGTTCCGGCGTCTTATAGTCCCCATAACCTTGCAGTCTGGAGTTGATGATCAGATCCGGATTCAATGATTTTAAATAATCCTTAAATCCCGGCAGCCCCCATTGGCCGGCGCTGCGTTCCCAATCTCCGTCAAACCAGAGTAAATCTACCTTTCCGTAATTGGTAAGCAGCTCTCTTAACTGATTGTTATTAAAATCTAAAAAACGCCGCCATTTTTCCGGGTCTTCTTTTCCGTCAACAGGAGATGTAAAAGGGTTTATTTCCTTTGGATTATCAGGAACCTTCCCAGCCGCATACACGCTGGCGTAATCTTTATGTGACCAGTCAATGAGTGAATAATAAAACCCAAGATGAATGCCGCGCTTTTTCATTTCTTCTGCATATTCTTTTACAATATCCCGTTTTGCAGGTGTCTTTTTTACCACGCTTAAATCACTGAATCTGGTATCAAATAATGCCACACCATCATGATGTTTTGCAGTCAGGACAGCGTATTTCGCCCCTGAGCGCTCAATCAGATCTCCCCAGGCAGACACATGGAATTTATCCGCATAAAATCCATCCAGCTGTTTCATATAGTCTTCATAGCTGATGGTTCCATTGTAAAAGGACCAGGATTCCCCAATTCCGTTGACTGCATAAATCCCGTAGTGTATAAATATTCCAAGCTTTGCCTTATGAAACCAACAATTATTCATGATCATCCGCCTTTAATTTTTCAGCCATTAGTGGGATCAATGTATGGGTGCCGTCCTGACTGTACTCCCAGAACATGATGCCTGCCAGTTTCCGGTCCTTGATATAATTGATTTTATATTGGATAGATTCCTTATCATCGTAGCTGATAAAGCTACGGCCATTAAATAAATAAGGCGCCTTTGCTTCCTCATCCCAATATCTTGTGTATCCGTTTTTATCAATATAATCTTTAACCAGTACGCCATAATCCGGCCCATACCCTCCGGTGGTTTCTGCCATCTGTACAAGTCCCCTGTTCCTGTCAGGCACTCCTTCCCAGATTCTGGAATAAAAGGCCGCGCCGATAACAAGCTTTTCCTTAGCAACCCCTGCCTGTTCAAATATTCTTACCGCATTATCCGTGCTGGCTGCAGATAAATCTGCATTACTCGTATATAAATTCGTATGATGCCCTGTCTGGACTGAAAAACCGCCCCTTAGATCATAGGTCATGAGCATCACATAATCCAGATACTGTACAATCTGATCCATCTGCGTACAGCGGAGATAATAAGAATCTCCGCCTGCCGCAATGGATAATGTACAAACTCTGTCTGTAATAACATCAAGTTCCTCCCTCAGCCTTTTTATAAGCAGAGTAAAGTTTTCCTTATCATTGTCAGAACAGGCAATCCCTGCAATACCAACACAGGGATATTCCCAGTCAATGTCAAGCCCGTCTAAGTTGTATTCTTTCATAAGTGCGGCCGCTGATGCGGCAAATACCTCTCTGCCCTCTTTCGTAGAAGCTGCTTCGGAAAAACCGCCGCATCCCCAGCCCCCTATTGACAATACAATTTTTAAATCCGGATTCAGGACCTTTGCCCGTTTGAGTATGTCTGAGTGCCCCATGGGATCCCATGTTACCCCGTGATCTTTGACCGCGGCAAATGCCAGATTTATTACATCCAGACATTGAATGTCCCTGTCTCTTAACAGGAAAAGATTTTGGGTTTCTATATATCCAATCACCAGGTTTTTCTGTTTCATTCTTTTCCTCCCACAGCTGTTTATTAATTGCTTAAGTACCGTGCCAAGGCCGCATTATAAATTTCCATATACTTATCCAACCCCACATTGTTTAAAGACTCCAGGTAGCCATCCCAATCCTTGTCAATGTCAGACTGATTGGTAGTCCATCTCGCCTTATTCTCATCCACAATCTTTTGAATGTCCACAAACAGGGAGGAAATCTGCTTTGATTCTTCTATTGTCAAGTTAATTAACGGAACCGGAGGAGCCAGATATTTAGAATAAAGCTCTATTCTTTCTTTTTTCTCTTTTATGCTTTTGGTTTCAATAATATATGTATCCATAATTTCTGAACTTAAATTTGTTGCTACATAGGATTCCGGCGCTTCAGAATTCTTTCCGGGGATGGATGGCATCAGCTCATACTGATCTCCAGCCGACTTTAAATAGTTTCCAAACCTTAAGCGCAGTGAGTTTTCTGTCTCAAAGAAGGAATCCATATATCTCATGGTGGCTTCCGGATATGGGTTGGAGGTGGTGATCACGCCTCTGTTTTTATCAATGCTGAAATCAAGAGAACCCCAGAACTGATCTCCATTCGGCCCTTTTAATGGTTCAATGGCAATATATTCTGCCCCATCTGTCTCCAACGGTCCGTTAGTAAGGTATACACCCACACGGTTGGAACCGATTTTCGACATGTACTGGTTATGGTCCTGAGTAAACAGTTCCACATCAATCAATCCCTCTTCATAGAGCCTGGCCGTCCACTTGATATAATCCTTATACCCTTCCTGTATGGGGGTAAATAAAAATTCATCTTCCGATCTCATCAAATAGGAAGAACTGTCTGTAATCCCAAACGATCCGGAAAAACCTGCGTCACCATTCCAGATGTTATAAGGTGTCTTTGGCTCATAGGTAAATGGAATTACGTTATTTTTTCCATCTCCGTCAGGAGCCATAGTCTTAAATGCACGAAGCACCTCTTCAAATTCAGCCGTTGTCTTTGGAATCTCCAGTCCCAGCTGATCCAGCCAGGTCTTGTTAATATTTAACGTGGTAGACTGCACCGGCTTCTGGTCTTCATTGATTGACGGAATTGCATAAATATGGCCATCCGGAAACGTAATTGCTTTTCGGATCTCCGGGTTTTCATCTAACACACGCTTAATATTGGGCGCATAATCTTCCATAAGGTCCTCCAGCGGACGAATGATTCCTTTTTCCGCATAAGAAAGAATCTTTTGGGAAGACAAACCGGAGAATACGGCATCCGGTAAGTTTTTTGACGCCAGCGCCAGATTCAGCTTTTCATCCGCTCCGTCGCCGCTTATGGTCTGGTAATCTACGAATACATTTGTTTGCCTGGAAATATCCTGGAAAATGGGATAATCATTCCACTCTCCGTTGCCGGGTTTTCCAAAACCAATTGCTTTGATGTGAATTGGCTCATCCACAACGGGATACCCTGTTTTCTTCACGTCTACTGTTATTGCGTTTGCTTCCTCTGCTTGTTTTCCGCACCCTGACACTGCAAGAGATGCCATAGCAGCAACTAAAGCCGAGGCAATGACCCTGCTTTTTTTCATTTTCACCCTTCCTTTCATCCTTTTCATTCAGATTTATTACTTATCCCTTTACTGCCCCTATCATCATTCCTTTGACAAAATGCTTCTGAACAAAGGGGTACATACACAGTGCCGGTAAAGAAGCCACTACAATCACTCCATACTTTATCATTTCTGCCAGGTAACGCTGCTGCTCCACTGCTTCAAAAGTCATAGCGCTGTTTCCGGCCACCTGCTGCTGTTGAATTAATATTTCACGGAGAATCACCTGAAGAGGAAACTTGCTTCTGTCCACCAGATAAATCAGCGCGCTGAAATAGGAATTCCAGTGTCCCACTGCATAAATCAGCGTCATTACTGCTATAATCGGCTTGGAAATTGGAAGCACAATGCGGAAAAAATATTTAAAATAATCACATCCATCCACAACGGAGGCCTCATACAGTTCTTCCGGAATGCTCTGTTCAAAGAAGGTTCTCGCCACAATCAGGTTATACACCCCGACGGCCCCAGGGAGTACCAGAGCCCATATGGTATTATCCATATGAAGCGCCTGTACCAAGAGGAAAGTGGGAATCAAGCCTCCCCCAAAAAACATGGTAAATACAAATAACAGCATGAGCGGTTTGATTCCCGGCAAATCCCTTCTGGAAAATGCAAATGCGGCAGGAATTGTAGAAACCAGGTTTACTGTTGTACCCACAGCCGTGTAAATAATGGAATTGCGATACCCTGTCCAAATGTCCTTATATTTAAAAATCTCCTTATATCCGTCCATATTAAAACCTTTTGGAAACAGAATCACTTCGCCGCCTGCAACGGCAATCGGGGAACTAAATGAGGAAATTACAATAAAATACAGGGGATACAACACAATCATCATCAGCGTAAATAATATGATATGGTTTGCAATATCAAACACCTTATTTGCCCGGCTTTGATTTACAAATTGTTTTCCAAATACTTTTTCTATCATTTCTTCCCCCTACCATAACGACGTCTTTGACATACGTTTTGCAACTTGATTCACAGTAAGCAGTACAATGCAATTTACCACAGAGTTAAAAAGACCAACCGCCGTAGAAAATCCATACTCACTGTTTACCAGACCGATCTTATAGATATAGGTAGATATAATTTCTGATACTCCCAGATTCAAAGGATTCTGCATCAGATAAGCTTTCTCAAATCCAATCCCCATTATTGAACCGCAGCTTAAAATTAAAGTAATGACTATTGTAGGTAAAATCATGGGCAAGTCGATCCTGAAAACTCTCTGAAGCTTGGTTGCACCGTCTATGGTTGCCGCTTCATGCAGCTCAGCGCTTACTCCTGCAAGTGTTGCGATATAAATAACTGCATTCCATCCCATGCTCTGCCAGACACCGGACCAGACATAAATATGACGCCAGAACCTTGACTGCCCCATAAATAATACAGGTTCCCGGCCAAAGAGCTTCACCAGCTGATTGATCAAGCCGCCATCCGTGGAAAGAAAAATATTTAAAATACCGACCAGAACTACAGTGGAAATAAAATACGGTGCATATGTAATAGATTGTACTGCCTTTTTAAATCTCAAATTTGCCACATAATTTAATCCCAATGCCAGGATAATAGGAATGGGAAATCCCACAATCAAGGAATAAAAACTGATGGACAGTGTATTAATCAAAAGATTTTGAAACTGTGGTGAATGAAAAAATCTGGTAAAATTTTCAAAACCCACCCATGGGCTCCCCAGTATTCCTCTTAAGGGGTTATAGTCCCGAAATGCAAGCTGGATTCCATACATGGGAACATAGGAAAATAAAATCAATCCAGCAAATGCAGGCAGCAAAAATATATATAGCTGCCAATTTTTTTTCAATCGCTTCTCCATACTCATGCTGTATCTGTTTTCTTCTGTCTGCTTTTTTTGGCCTTTTTTCACAAAATACCCCCTCTCAGCAATTACCCTCCCTTTATTTGTTAACTTTTGTTACTTAATTTATATTTAACTTATGCTTAATATATTACCTTATATTTATTCTAATATCAAGTTTTATTTTAGCATTTTGTTAGTTTCCTGTTAACAGTCCCTTACATAACTCCTTATTTTTCTATAATTTTCAAGATATATCTTCACTTTATTTAGACATTATGTACACTTCAAATATTTTAAGGAAAAAAAGCGGTATGCCCCCTCTAAAGGAACATATCGCCTCAGATTACTGACAAACAAAAGTGTGTCCAGGCCATTTATATCGGCAAAATAAAAAGGCCATGCCTTTCGTTTTGAAAAACATAACCCCAAATTCTTGCATTAAAAAATTACCCCTGTCTTTTTAATTACGAATACCCGCTCACAAATTGCTGAAATCTTCTATCCTATTATTCTTCACTTACTATGCAGTTCCGGTTTGCTTTTGCCCGGTAAAGACATTCATCCGCTTTTGAGATAATGGCATCTGTATCCATTCCCATTTCTAACTTGTATTGGGCAACTCCAATGCTGATTGTGATTCTGATCAGAGTGGAATTATAATAAATATTTAGCTCTTCCACAGCCATTCTCAGTTGTTCGGCAATGCCTGCTGCCTCCGGCAACACCGTATCTGCAAGACATACCACAAACTCATCGCCCCCAAGTCTACCTAGAAAATCACGGAAACGCAGTCTGGACTGTGCACACTCCGTAAAATGCTTGAGGATAATATCCCCGCCAAGATGGCCATGCTGGTCATTGATCTGTTTAAAATAATCTATATCAATCAAAAGTAAGGACATTGCGATCTTTCCGAAATGCGCCCGCTCTATCTCTGCTTTTAATTTCTGAATAAAACTGCCCCGGTTAAAAGCCCCCGTCAGATAATCAAAAGTTGCCAGAAAAATAATTTCTTCATTGCTTCTTATAAGATTTCCCACGCTATGCTTATAGGTAGTGATATCTCGGAAGGTCATTGCGATAAGAGCAAATCCTTCTTCGTCTTTAAAGATTACCGACGTACATTCTGCCAGAAACTTACTTCCATTGCTTTTTATGAATGTCAGCTCCACTCTTGTTGATCCCAGCTTGTTTCTTTCTCTCATTGCAAGAGCTACCTTCGGATCGCCCAAATCAACAATCGCCGCACGGCCGCCACGGCATAATTCTTCTTCGGTTTTTTCAAATAGTCTGCAGGCTTCCGGGTTTGCCCGGCAAATTTCACCGGACACTGTAGTAATTAATATGGCATCCATGCTGTTTTCAAACAATAATCTGTAATGATTCTCTTTAAATATAAAATCCGTATCCATCACCTCCGCTTCTTTGAAAACTGAAAGGAGCCCGCTCTCTGTTGAAAGAAGGCAAGCTCCTTTGTTTCCCATAGCTGGACAATCATAGGGCTAAGCTCCATAGACTCTTAACTTTAGCCCCGACTTTTGATAAGTTTACTTTTTGCTTTCCTTATGTTGTTTTCCATACACCGTTTTCATCTACCTCATATTCGCCAACTCTGGTACTTTTTTCAAGGCAGCCTTCAGCATTGAGGTAATACCATCTGCCGTCGATCTGGAGCCACTTTCCAGCTGCCATGATGCCGTCTTCGGCAAAATAATAGGTCTTGTTGTTCCCATTTATACCAAGCTCCCTAAAACCGGTGAGGGCTTTTCCATCTTTGTAGTACAAATACTGTCCGGCATCGTTCAGCGCCCAGCCCTGGGCAGTTGCAGGATTAATAGTCAGTTTGATATACCGGTGCAGCATGGAGGAAAACTCTGCACGTGTGACACTGGACTTGGGATTAAATTTATTGTCCTTGCCGCCCATCATAATGCCTTTCTGCTGCATGGCTGTAACCGCAGAACGATAGCTGGTTCCAATTGCAGATGCGTCCGCATAAGCCACGGCTTCGCGGATTGCCGGCATAGTACAGCCGGTTGCTGTTTCATAGTTTGCAAGGATCGCTGCGGTTTCTTCACGGGTCACCGCCCTGTCAGGTGCAAACTTGCTGTTGCCCACATCTTGAATGATACCCTTGCTGTACGCCCATTCAATATAAGGGCGGCAGATACTGTCCGCCTTAACGTCGGTGAAGCTGTTGGTTATGTAATTTTCTTCTTCCACGCCAGCAAGCGTTCCGAGAGCTGTAACCAGCATCCCCCGCGTCATGGCAGCATCGGGAGAAAACGTATCTTTTGAAGTTTCGGTCAGCAATCCCCGTCCCGCCACATAGTCAATGCTGTCCTTTGCCCAATGAGAGGAAACATCAGTAAACTGAGCGGTGGGGTCAGTGTAGCTGACTCCATATACAGAAAAATGATTGGTGGCAAAAATAATGCTTTGGCTGTTGACATCATAGGCTGAACCGGGAACACGGCTGACAATTCCTTTATCATCCACATACACTGCATATAAATAGCCGATTTTCTCGTTTTGGGCCGGTGTATACGGGAGACTCACATAAACGGTTCCGTTGCCGAAGTCCGTCACAGCTCCCATACCCCCTTGATAGCTTGCCTTGAATTCAAAAACCGGACGGCTGCCGATGGCCTTCTTTGCCGCTGTTCCCAGGGTTGCACTGTCTATTTTTGCCGCGGTCAGCTGAACGTCTGTGTTGGCCTGTCTGTTAATTTCAGTAATTGCCTCATTGTTCAGTCCCATGACAATATCCGGGCGGTCGATGGTCAGCTCTACAGCGGCAATTTTATTACTGATGATCTGCTGCTGGGTCGTTTCAGGCAGATTCACCGTAACGGTGTCCGCATCCAGTCCACTCATGGAAACATGGACTAAAACCGTAATCTCTCCGGCGTTCTTGCCTTGCTTTGCGGCATTTGCCGCAGCGGCGGCAATGGAATCTGTGATGTTTTTATCTGTCAGAGTTGTACTGGCATTGCCGTTACTGTCCACGGTGGCCATATTTTCCGTGGTACCGGTAACTGGCGCTGTGGGTTTAACGGATGACACGGAAGAAGAGCTTCCACTGAAGTCGCTTCCACCAGAGCCATTGTTGTGAGAGCTTTCTCCGGAACTGCTCTGGCGAGTGATGGTGAAGGTATAAACCTGTGTTGTACCATCCTGTGCCCTCACCTTCACATAGGCCGTATTTGAGTTTGCGTTCAGGGTCATGGTTTTATTTGAGATTTCATTCTGGCAGCCGGCATCACTGTACAGCTTCCATGTCGCATTTGCGCTCACCGTAAGAGTTACGGTCAGGCTGGTTACGCTGTTTGCAACGGTTGCGGCAATGGTCGTGCCGCTGATCGCGGCGCTGCCTGGAGAAGTAACTCCTGTCACATCCTTTGCACTGCTCTGCCGGACAACTTCTCCAATTATGATCTCCGTCGAATCCGGGCTTGCATTGTACAGATCATTTGCTGTGAAACGCACTGCATAGGAGCCTGCACTCAGTCCGGTAATTTCACCGGCAGCATTGGAAGCTGCTTTGGAATAGGAACCGCCGTTCCGTTTATACTCATAATTCGCGTTGGCGGCCAGACCAGTGATTTTTCCGTCGCTTCCCCCATAAATCGTTGTATCCGCCTTACCAAGTCCTGAAGGGGCACTCTGTATTCCTTTGGTCACAGTAAGCGTAGCAATTACCATGGAACCGGCCTGATGTGTATCAGTCTCCGCTGTTTCCAGACCGATTCTGATTATTCCTGCCCTAGTGACAGTGAGGCTGCTTCCTGAAATTGTTCCTGTACCGGTACCGCCGGATTCAACCCTATAGGTTCTTGCACCAGCGTTAGAATCTACAATGAACAAACCGGATACTGAAGTAAGGTCTATGAGGGTGCCGTTGTAGGTCACACTTCCCGTACCGGATGTGTTGCTTACTGCCGTCTTCAGTTCAAAAATCAATTGCTCGTATATACCAAGGTTTGGAATGGCCTTATAGGCGCCCTTACTGCCTGCCGGTACGTAAATCACTTCAAGATTACTGCAGCCATAAAAAATTTGAGTGCCTGTCGCCGGAGGAGTCGCACCTTCAAATGTTACCGTTTGCAATGCTCCGCATGTGGCAAATACATACTCGGAAATCTTTGTCACACTGCCTGGAATTTCAATGGTTGTCAATGAGCTGCAGTTGTAAAAAGCATTAAACCCAATGCTTTTTACACTGTTGGGGATTTCAACTTCCGTCAATGAAGTGCAATTATAAAATGCCTTATTATCAACGTTTGTCACACCACTGAGAATTTCAACTGTTTTTACCGCACTTCTGACTACATCAAACACGTAGATGGAACTCCAGTTTGCCATGCCCGCATCGTTTTTAATCGTCAGCTTTCCGTCGTCATCCAGCGTCCATCCGGTATCAATGACGATAGGATTAATCTTACTTGCATAGCTTAACATATTTGCTGCCGTCTTGTATGTGTCCGTACTGTCAGCCGGCACATAAATTGCCTCAAGCTTGGGGCAGTTGTAAAAGATATCAGGCCCTATTGTTGGCGGCACTTCACCTTCAAAAGTAACCTCAGTCAGCCCGGTACAGCCGGAAAAGGCACACACATTAACCTCCTTTACAGAATCCGGAATGGTGATCTGCGTCAGTGAAGAACAGCCGTCAAAGGCATAATTGCCAATACGGGTTACTGATTGGGGAATAGTAATACTGCTAAGAGAACTGCACCCCTGAAACATCTGCACTTCAATCGTTGTCAGCAATGGAGGAAGGGCGACGCTTTCCAGAGAGGCACAGTCTCTAAATGCCTGCTGCCCAATGCTTGTCACCGTATCGGGGATGGTTATTTGTGTCATATTTGTACAGCCATAAAATGCACTGATTTTTGTTACGTCGTCTTCAATAATAACTTCTTTTACCCGCGCTGCATCTGCCGTATGGTTGAATAAGTATCCACTGCAGCCTGACATACCCATATCGCTTGAAATCGTAAGCGTACCGTCCTCATCCAGCGACCAGCCGGTTCCGCTTGCCAGTGTCATCATTGCCCCCGCAGTCCTGACCGAAATTGCGGATTTTTTTACTGTCACGGTAATTACCGGAATCTCTGCGTCCCCGGACAGCGTGTATTCCCGCGTCAGCTCAGGTGCAAAAACATAGCTGCCCGGTGTCTCGCCGTCAAATTCCGGTTCAGCTTCCCATGTTACGGGGATGGAAACAGCGGTTTCAACAATTTCTATCCCTTTTGGATCTTCCTGTGTCTTACATATTTGAATCGCCGAGCTGGGAGTTGCCTCGGCAGGGGCCTCCTCAGCCGGATCCTCTCCTATGTTTTCTTCCTGCTCCGATTCTTCTGAATCCCTATCCTTTATGGGGATTTCTAACCGCACTGTGGCGGTAAGCGTATCCGGCAGCTTTACATCCGAAAGATCAGCACCAACCTCCACCTCCTGATTTGCCATCCATGACGGCAATGAGTCAAATTCCGTAATTTCTCCGCCCCCGCCAATGTCTGTCTTACCCATCGCCGCAAACGGAGCCCCTCCCAGCACCATGGCCGCCGATAAAGTCATGGCCAGTATGCGCCGGGAAAATAAGTGTTTCATCATACGTCTTCCTCCTTCTGTCTCCACTTCTGGAATATACAAGAATTCTCCTATTTCTGTCCTTTTCGACAATATTCCAATTATGATTATATCAACTGCCTCTCAACGAATTCTCAACACAGCGGCGCAAAACAAAAGAACCGGATTAAAATCAGCCTTATCAGCCAACTTTAATCCGGTTCTTTTGATCTGCTCTACACAGCGGTGCTTCTTCCTGCTGCGGACAACCGCTCCTGTAATCTCTGTTGCTTGATTGCGTAACCTGCTCTTTTCTCCCTTGCCCAGTTCCAGTCCTCATACGCCAGGTAATCTTCCGTATACAGGGCAGCTGCCTCACATCCTGCAGCAGAACTGCCGGTTGCCATAAACAGCCGGAACGCCTCGTCATACCGCCGCACATCCCACTGGGAATCCTTTAAATTGAAGATATAGCTGTCATTTGCATAGGCAATGGACGCGGCAGAAATCCCATATTCCCGCAGACATTTGCGAATGGCCCAGACCGCTGTCTGCAAATTGCGCAATGCCTGGTTTGGACTGTTTTCCGGCCAGAGGTCATCGCAGATTTTAAACTTATCCAGCCAAATACCTTCGTTTGCAAGAAAATAAGCCAGCAGTTCCCTTGGCTTGCTGCGGTTCCATTTGACAGCTTCTTTTCCCAGATAAATACTGAATTTTCCAAAAAACTGTATCCGAAGAGTCTCTGGCGGCTGCGGTATTCCCCGTTTACGCCGTATCCGCTCCATAGTCTTTTCCAGCCGCTCAGGACGGACCGGCTTTAAAATATAGTCAATGGCATTGATCTCAAATGCTTCCACGGCATACTGGTTATAGGCCGTCACGAACAACACGTTCAAATCCGGATTTCGCTGCAGCAGCCGCTCGGCAAGCTCAAGTCCGCTTAAGGTACGCATTTCTATATCCAAAAAGGCCAGCTCTGGCCGTGTTGATTCTATTTCCCTTAGTGCCTCCATAGGATCTGTATAGCTGCCCGCAATCTCAAGATCCGGATAGCTTGCAAGCAGCCGTTCCATCTCGCGCAGCAGCATCTCCTCATCATCCACTAAAATCGCCCTCATGCAATACCTCCCTATATGGAATTTCAAGAGTCACCACCGTTCCGACTCCCTCCGTACTTTCGATCTTCAACCGGGCGCCTTTGTAACTCTCAAGTCTGCCCTGTATATTTTTTAATCCTACTCCGGCAGCGGGACAGTCTCCCCGGCGAATTCCATCTAAACGTTCAATTGGAATTCCAACGCCGTTGTCCTCCACCTTGATCACAACAAAATCATTTTCTCTGCGGATCTGCAGAAAAAGCCTGCCGCCCTCCGCCTGTTTGAAGATACCGTGGCGGACGGCATTTTCCACAATCGGCTGGATGCTTAAAAGAGGCACCATGGTGTCCAGACCTTCCTCGATATCATAAACCACCTCAAGTAAGTCCCCAAATCGGGCCTGTTCTATGGAAAGATAGGCTTTTACCGTATTCAATTCTCCGGATAAGGGAATCATGCCGTCATGTGCTTCAAAGTGAAAGCTGCCCCGCAGATAATCAGTCAGATCATAGAGCAGGTTCTTGGCCTTTTGGGGCTCCTGGGTTGTCTGCGCAACGATCACGCTGAGAGAATTGTAGAGAAAATGAGGCTTGATCTGTGCCCGCAGAAAAGCAATTTCCGCCTCCTGAGCCTTCTTCATGGAACGGCGGAGGCGCTCAACCGTATTGCGGTATTCCATGGACAGGTACGCGATCATCACTACGGTGAAAAATAGGATAAACACCTGAATAAAGCCGGAGCTTTCCTTGATTCCCAAAGAAAACAAAATCGCATCCGCAGAATACAGATTCACCGACAGCAGGGCCACAAACAGTAAAAAGCCTTCCGCATTCCGGACATATAGACGAACCGACCGGATCAGAAGCACCAGCAAAACAACCGTATTGCACACCATCACAGCTGCATGGATTTTGTAATACGCATGGATGGGCAGTACCAGAATCATCACCAAATAGATACTGTATGCCAGCGAAACCAGACGGGCTAAGCGCAGCTGAAGCAGACCGCTCCTGAATTTACAGAAGATCCAAATCACAACGATAAAATCTGCGGACAGGCAGATATCCTTAAGCTTAAAAGCCAACGTAAAGGGAATATCCGGCAAAAGAAGCAGCAAAGAACGCTGATCAGAAAGCCCGTTTCCCCACGCCAGTAAAAAACAGAACAGGGAAAAAAGCAAAAGCATGGGATTTTTCAGCACACCGTCCCGGGTAATGATAAAAAAAATCATATGTAAAAGGGCAATTGTGCACAGGGTTGCAAAAATCAAAAGAGACGCCAGATGTTTGCGCTGGTGCCGCTCCAGCATGGTATCCTCCCGCCCAAGCTCCAGGGATGCCGGAATGCCGGAATTGAGATACTCATAATTGGCTACCTGAACTATGACTTCAATTCTCCCGCTGTAATTTTCAAAAAAAACCAGCTGCGGTGTATTGCCGGACCGGTAACTCTCTGCCTGCTGTGCAGGAATTCCATCAGCAAGCAACTCCTGTCCGTTGACATATACCCGGCTGGAAAAGCGCGCGTTGACTTTTTTCAGCGCCAGTCTTCCCCGAAATGGGACCTGCTCCAGCACCAGCCTGTAGGTTGCGCAGCCAAAAACGGGAAGTGTTGTTCCCTGCACCGTCTTTTTACTCCATAAGGAGGGGACCTGCATATAAGCGGCGGATTGTGAAGTACTTTCAGCCTGGAAATCTTCTGGCGTTAGCAGCTTATTCCAGTAAAATTCCCATTCCCCGTCCAGACGCAGGACAGGGTCACGATCTATATTCCACGCGGAGGCATCCATTCTGCCCTGTTTTGCAGTCAGCCGGGTTTCCGGGACATATTCCTTGCCCCACAGCATGGACAGCAGAAGCGCCAGCACCCCAACTATGGTGACTGCGCTGATGATCAAAAGCCGTTTTAGCATCCTTTTTCCTCAATTACTGTAATTTTTTCATGATCATTGATTTCCATTTCATTATACTACGAATTTTGTCGAATTTCCAGAAACTTCTTTCCTGGTTTCTTTAAAATTGAGGTCCTGATCTATGCCGGAAATTAGGATGTTAAATTTTTTCTTTAATTAAGCTTTATCAATGTATTTTCAATGTTTCGAATAACTTTTCCGTTATATGAAATAATAATACAAAAATTAAAAGCGAGGAATCCTATGAAAAATAAGGCAAAAGGTCTTACTGCAGGCCGCTTAACGATGATGGCTCTGGGAACCGTAATCGGAGGTTCCTTTTTTTTAGGCTCATCGGTTGCCATACAGGCTGCCGGCCCGGCAATTATTCTTTCTTATCTGATTTGCGCTGTTATGGTTTATTTCATTTTATTTGCGCTTTCAGAAATGACGGTATCCAATCCGGATTCTGCTTCTTTCCGAACATTTGCTTCTCAGTATATAAACAGTGGCACAGGCTTTGTGGTGGGCTGGGTCTATTGGACCGGAATGGTCATTTCCATGTCCAGCGAGGCTACCGCCGTTGCCTTGCTATTCCGGACATGGTTTCCGGACGTTTCAATCCCAATTCTGGGCACTGCTTTGATCGTCGGGGTCACGTTATTAAATCTTTTGGGTGCAAAACAGCTAAGTCATCTGGAAAGTGTTCTGTCAGCAATAAAGATTATTGCTATTATCGGATTTATTCTTTTAGGTTCCATGATCGTATTGGGTGTATTACCTGGCTCCCGTCCCTTAGGAAGCAGCATATTGCGATCAGAGCCATTTCTCCCCGGGGGCTTAAAAAGCCTGGCAGGAAGCATGCTGATCGTTTTATTCACCTATGCAGGTTTTGAAATCATCGGACTGGCTGCCAGCGAAACAGAAAATAAACAAAAAAATGTGCCCCGCGCCATCCACTTAACGGTTTTCTGGCTGGTAACACTATACATTCTGTGTATTTCAGTTCTTTTGCTGCTGGTCCCCAGCGATTCGTTAAGCGAAAACGTAAGCCCCATGGTTACGGCCTTAAACCGCTACCAAATGACCTGGGCCGGCACTGCCATGACAGTTATATTAATCAGTGCAATTTTGTCTACTATGCTGGCCGCCATGTTTGGAATCGGAAGAATGCTCCGTTCTCTTGTGGATGAACGGCTTGGTCCTGCATTCTTAAAGGACAAAACCGATGTCCCCTACCGGGGAATCTTATTTTCCGGCTTATGTATGATGCTGTTTCTGTACGTTGGACTGCTTCTTCCGGGAGTCTATCTGTTTTTGATCAGCTCCGGGGGATTCGCTTTGCTTTTCACTTATATTGTGCTCATGTTTACTCATATCCGTTTCCGGAAAAAGAACGGGAAACCGGAAGGAAACTGCCGTCTGTGCGGATTTCCCTACAGTTCCCTGTTTACCATGGCCGGACTGATCATAGCCATGTTCAGCATGCCATTTTTAAAAGGACAAACCTTGGGGTTCCTTGCGGGTATTGTTCTCGTTGCTTTTTTTACGGTCTGCTATGCAATTGTAAAGGCAACAAGCAAACGGAAACTGCCCCAACAGAAACAATATCCGGCGGGAACACAGGAGCATCGGCGTATTTTAACGGAATTTTCAGAAGAAATTTATGATCCGGATATGGAGAAGAAATGATATTTTTACTCAAAATATAATATTTTTTTCCAGGGTCCTGCCGGTTAGACGTAAATAACTTTTGAGCTAAATTATTTATGGCAAGCGGTGGTTTTGAAAAGTACGCAATCAAAGCTACCGCTTTTTTTGATAAGAAAATAGGAATAAAAGCTGAACACAAATGAGATTCTGGAAGAAGCAACAAAAATTGTATTCAATGGATTGGACTTGTGTCAATAACATACATATCAAAAGTTTAACTTTTGCTTCTGATTATCAGGCGGCCTTAGAATCTTTTCGTATAATCTTTCGGAATATAAGGGAAAAGATATTTTTATTGCAAAGATCATATTATATACATAAAAACTGTGGTTACGAAAGCAAAATAACAGATATGTGAAACAACATGACAGGGCAGCTTGAAATATCCATAAAAGAACGTTTATTCATAAAAGGCTTGCCCGTAAAAAAGTATGTGTGTACAGATATAATGATTATAAGAAAAAACGGAAGAGGCCGGGTGATCTCTTCCGTCTGGAAATTGCGTAATTTCGTATTGGTATCAGTTCTTTGTTTCGTTTAGAGAACAACTGAAGACTTCTGCCTTCCAGTTCTTCTATCATATGATCCGCCGCTGAGGAATCGATCGCACTGACTGATTTAACTCTCCTATTTCTTTATACATCTCCAGCACAGCCTTACAAGCTCAGACAGCACAACCACGCTGGACGCCGTTCCGAAGAGTTTACCCCACATCATAAGATCAAGTGGAATTGTACCAAAGAATGCACCGGCAAACTGAATAATGATTACCTGCAGAATAAAGGTGGTGCCAACTACCAGCAGCATGAGCTTGTTTTTTAATAAATTCTTAAAAATACTGTTGCTATGAAGTTCACGGCAATTAAAAGCATTGAAAAGCTGGAACAATGCAAACAGCGTAAATAAAACTGTCGGCATTTGGTCTGTTGTTGCATCCAAAAAGTTAAAGAGATACTGACACAGAAAAATGACAGACATATAAACACCTGTGACAGCAATCCGGCCCAGCATCGCTTTTGATACAATGCTTTCGCCCCGCTTTGTGGGCTGCCGTGTCATCAGATCATCGTAGTTTGGCTCCAAACCCAGGGTCAATGCGGGAGGGCCGTCCATTATAATATTAATCCACAATAATTGTAAGGCAGTGAAGGGTGCTTTTAATCCCAAAAGAATCGACGTAAATACAACAATGACTGACGAAAGGTTTACAGTCAGCTGGAAGCAGATAAACCGCTTGAAGTTTTCATAAATATTGCGCCCCCACTCCACTGCCTTGACAATGGTGGAAAAGGAATCATCCAGCAGAACAATGTCGCTTGCCTCCTTGGAAACCTCTGTGCCGGAAATCCCCATTGCAATTCCCACATCAGCATTTTTTAACGCCGGAGCATCGTTTATGCCGTCACCTGTTACGGCAACCACATTGCCCTGTGCCTTTAAGAGCTTTACAATACGCATTTTAATCGTTGGTGTGCTCCGGGCGATGACACTAATGGTCTGTATCTTAGCAGACAGTTCCTCGTCGCTCATATCCGCAATGTCTTTCGCTTCAACCGCAACAGAACCGTTGTCCAAAATATGCAATTCATTTGCAATGGCTGTGGCAGTTATGATGTTGTCGCCAGTAAGGATTTTCAACCCAACGCCCGCCCCACGGCAGGATTTCACCGCTGCATACACATCTGAGCGCAGAGGGTCGGAAATGGCCACAAATCCGTCAAACACCATGCCGCTTTCCATTGCCTGATGCGCTGTTTCTTCCTCATAATCCCGCATAGAGAGGAGTTCCTTGTGTGCAAAAGCGATCACGCGCATGGCTTTTTCCTGTGCATGTATCATATGCTTTTCAATATGGGCTTTTGCTTCATAAGACAGGCTGCACATGGAAAAGATACATTCTGGGCTGCCCTTGACATAGGAAATAATTTTTCCATCAACCTTTGAAATTGTGGTCATGTGCTTGAGCTCTGACGAAAACGGAAAGGCGTGCAGGACATTGTGATCGCTGCGTTCATCGCGGTATGATTTGCCGCTGCTTTTTCGTCCGGACGAATTCTCGTAGAAGTTCAACAGGGCACATTCGGTTGGATTGCCGATAAATGTACCATCCTCGCTGATATCTGCGGTAGTGTTCAGGCAGATATTATGAATCAGCCAACCGGATACCAGCTCAGCGGTATTCCTGTGCCATTCCGTATCATAAAAAGCACCTACTGTCATTTTATTTTCCGTCAGCGTGCCGGTCTTATCGGAACAGATAATATTTATACAGCCAACCGTTTCGGAAGCAATCATTTTTTTGACCAGGGCGTTTTGTTTCGACAGCTTGATAATATTGATAGAGAGGGACACCGCCACAATTGTGGGCAGCCCTTCCGGTACAGCGGCAACGATCAGCACAATACTGGTGACAAAGGCTTCCATAACTTCTTCCAATGCCAGCCCTTCCTGTACGGCAAAAGAAATGAGCTGGGCAATAAACACGGTAAAAGCGGCGATCACACCAAGTATTGTGATGGTCTTTCCAAGCCGTGCCAGTTTTTCCTGTAATGGCGTACTGGATTGCTTCGATTCTGTCAGCTCGCGGGCAATCTTACCAAACTCGGTAGAATCGCCTACAGAGATGGCAACCATCTTGCAGTGGCCGTTTGTGATAAAATTTCCGCAGTAGAGCATGTTGGCCCGTTCCGCAAGCGGCAGTTTTTCATCCGCTATAATATATTCCGCATCCTTTTTTGCCGGAACGCTTTCTCCTGTTAATGCCGATTCATCAGCAGTCAGACCGACACTTTCAAGCAGTCTGCCATCTGCAGGAATTTTGTCCCCGGTGGAAAGCAAAAGGATATCTCCAGCCACGATTTCATTCTGATCCAGCATGACGGTGTTCCCGTCGCGTATTGCCTTAATGACTGTATTATTACTGATTTGAGAAAGTGCTTCAAAGGCTCTCGCACTTCTTCCTTCCATGACAACAGTAATGATGACCGAAAGTGAAATAGCGGCAAAAATGCCCACACATTCCAAATAATCGGCTTCGCCGCCTGTTACCCCTCGAAAAATATTGACGGCAAGGGCGATAAGCCCGGCCAGAATCAACATGATAATCATCGGTTCCGTGGCGGATTTCCATATCCGTCTGAATAATGATTCCGGTTTTTGCCGGGTAAGGGTGTTCGAACCATATAATTGGCGGTTTTCCTCTGCCTGCTGTGATGTCAATCCTGATTCAGAATCTGTTTTGAGGTGATCCAACAGCACCTCTTTTGTTGTCATAAATTCGTTCATTGCAAAATCTCCTCCATTTATTCCAACAAAAAAGACCCAGGCATGGTTTGTACCATACATGAGTCAAATAAAAAAGACCATGCATGGGAAAACCACACATGAGTCTCGTTTTTTAAGACAAGCCAGACCGCACGGTCAGTATGTTGACTTGCCACGCGAAAAGCCGCGCAAACTACTCCCTCAATTGAGCATTTTTAGTTGTTTTATTAGAATAGCATGTACAGTACCGGTTAGTCAAGGATAACCGGAAACTTCTGATGAACAGCCTCTAAGGAGCCTCTTCCTGGATCTTTCCAAATGGCTGCGGAAAAGCCACGCAGGCGCCGTACAGGGAAAACTGCCGGCAATTAAGGGATATCCATGTGAATTTCTTTAAAACTATATGCACTATATCTTTCCCTATGATGTAAATTGAAAAAAGGCAGATAAAATGGGCTTGTACAACTTTATCTGCCTCACTACAAAAATGAACATAATACATAGTGGCATTTCCCAACAGCACGTAATATGTCAGGCTTACTTGATACTTTCTCATTGGCGGCAGCTGAGTGTGGGATCCTTTCCTTTTATATGATTTTATACTCCCCGTATGTCATATATCACGGATCTTACCATTCAGCCTTTGTTCCATCATAATGTTTCCAGTTGGGATTGGACCAGTTCAGTCCTTCCATAGACACTTCTTTCACCTTTTCTTCGTCGATGATAAGACCCAAACCCGGTTTATCCGGTAAGCCGATAAAGCCGTCCTGGTACTGGAATATTTCTTTATTTTCTACAAAGTCCAGAAGATCAAAGCCTTTGTTATAATGAATTCCCAGTGACTGCTCCTGGATAAAGACATTGGGGCTGCAAGAATCAATCTGCAAGGTAGCCGCCAGTGCAATTGGCCCATAGGGAGCATGGGGAGCAGCTGCAATATCATAGGCTTCTGCCATAGCGATAATCTTCCTGGTTTCCATGATTCCGCCGGCTAAAGCCACATCAGGCTGAATGATATCAATATATCCGCTTTTTAAAATATCTTTAAATCCCCAGCGTGTATAAAGCCGTTCGCCAGTCGCCAGCGGTGTCACCACATGCTCCGCCACCTCCTTAAACGCCTCCTGATTTTCACAAAGCACAACCTCCTCCAAAAACATCGGCCGGAATGGCTCCAACTCCTTTGCCAAAACCTTTGCCATCGGCTTGTGTACACGACCATGAAAATCCACGCCAATATTTAAATCGTTGCCAAAAGTCTCCCGCAGGGCGGCAACCCGTGCCACCACTTCATCAATTTTCTTAAAATTATCAATATAATGAAGCTCTTCTGTTGCATTCATTTTTACCGAGTCAAAGCCTCTGTCAACCCGGTCCTGTGCATCCTTTACCACATCGCTGGGACGGTCTCCGCCAATCCAGGAGTAGACCTTAATCCGTTCCCTGGCGGCCCCACCCATCAAATCATAGATGGGGGCATTATAATATTTTCCTTTAATATCCCAAAGTGCGATCTCAAGACCGGAGATGATCGTCATATTAATCGGGCCGCCGCGGAAAAATACACGGTATAATTCCTGCCAGAGAGTTTCAATCTCCAACGGATTTCTTCCAATCAGCCGTTTTGCCATTTCCTTTGTACCGGCTACCACTGTCTCGGTCTTCGTTCCGGAAACCATCTCCCCCCAGCCCTCAATGCCCTCGTCAGTGACTATTTTCACAAAAATCCACCGGGGTTTTACTGTATATACGATTACGTCTGTTATTTTCATACTTCTGCTCCTAAACTTACAGCTTCCTTCTGCTTTTTCTCTTCTAATATTCTGGCTCTTTTCTTGTTCAAATTACTCATAAATACCCAGGTACCGGCGATAGCTGCAAGCAATACCGGAATGCTGATGACCAGATTGCTGATAAATGCTTTGTAAACTAAAAAACTCACAGTCAGGCTGGTTGCCGCAAACGAGGTTATGTAACTTCCATCTGCTGCCAGATTTAAGCCAACACTGGTTGCTAACTCGGTAAGAACCGGTGCGGTAGCAGTACCGGCAAGCAATATCACACCAGTACAAACAAGCCCCATGATAATATTCTTAAATAAATTGCCCCTTGTAATGGCCACCACCAATGCAACACGGAAGGTTACAACTGCCAGATCAGCAAACGGCAGAACACGGTTTCCAGGCAGAACAGCTGCCATTAAAATAGTTAAGGGTATAACAATCAACGATGTTGTAATAACATCCGGATTACCAACTACCACTGCAGCATCCAGTCCAATAAGAAATTTTCTGCCTTTAAATTTGCTTTGAGTGAATTTTTTTGCCGCCTCGGAAATTGGCATTAAGCCTTCCATAAATAAAGAGGTCATCTTAGGAATCAAGACCATAACTGCAGCCATATTCACCCCCAATGCCAGGATTCCTGATACCGGATATTTTGCCAGGGCACCAATGATACAGCCTAATATCAATCCCATCATGGTTGGTTCACCGAAAAAGCCTAAATATTTCTTAGCGTTTTTTACATCAAAATTTAGTTTATTAATTCCTGGAATTCGGTCAAGCAGCCAGTTTAGGGGTGCCGCAATGATCACAGAAGACAATGCGGACATTGTGGGCAGAGAAACACCGGGAATCCCAAAATAGTCTTCTACCAGTGGCGCCGTCCAGTCAGAGAGTTTAAAGGTAATAACTGCCATTACCACAGTTGCGGCTATTCCCAGAGGTATACTTTTCGTGACATAATAAACCATAATACCGACAATTGCCATGTGATGATAGTTCCAGATATCAACATCAAGCGTATCCGTTGCCTTAAGTACAAGCATAATAATATTCGTTGCCAGTATACAGAAAATCAAAATAGCTATAATTGGTGACGACCAGGTTACCGCTGCAATTGCTCCCCAACCCACATCCAGAATATCAAGTTTAATCCCAAAGTTTTCTACCATGGCCTGGGCAGCCGGTCCCAGGTTTGATTTCATCATATTGATAACCAGATTAATACCTGCAAAACCGATTCCAATTGTCAGTCCTGAACGAAAAGCTTTTGCTAATTTCACGCGAAAAATCAAACCGATGACCGTAATAATAATCGGAAGCATCACAACCGCTCCGGCAGCCAAAATCGTATTAAATATAGAATATATAATCTGCATGATCACTTCTCCTTAGTTTTATATTTACTTTAACATTGCAATAATTTCATCCAACGTCGCCTCTTCCCCGATTCCGGTCAAAAGAGAGATTGCTCCAATCACCGGGATTCCCACATCCCCACCGGTGAACTTTCCTGTCGTAACCAGTAAGTCAAAGTTTTCCGCTTTGGATTCCACTTCCAGAAGCTTACACTGTGTAACTGTAACGTCAATACCGCTGTCTTCACATTTCTCTTTTATTTTTGTACCTACCACTGTTGATGTTGCGATTCCATTTCCACAAGCTACTAATATTCTTTTCATTTCCTTCTCCAATCTGATCCCGTAATTTTTAAGTACTGCTTTCTGGTCAAGCGGATATTCGCAATCCGCTTCGCTGCTTGATTCGGTTAAATTTCATATTTACTGCTGTAATAGATGGCTGGATATCATATCGTAAACAGGTTTTGTATCGCTGGCTGTTACGATTTTTTTTAAATTCTCCTGATCTTTTATTAACTCCACAACCTTTTGAAGCATCTCCAAATGACCATGTGCCTCTTTTAATGCCAGGATGATGATGATATTCACATCAATTTGATGGTCCGGTTCATCCATCGCACTGAATTTTACCGGTTTTTTAAGAATTCCCACACAGATTGCTGCCTGATTGACATAACTTGTATCCGCATGGGGAATTGCTATATTGATTTCACCTGTTGACAGACCTGTCGGGAACATAGCCTCACGCTCCAGAATAGCCTCTTTATACCCCTTTTTCACATACCCTTTATCCAGCAAATAATCCGTTAGCTGGGTCAGTGCTTCGGTATTTTCCTCTATTCCTTCCAGCTCCAGTATCAATGATTCATCAAAAACTATTTCGCTCATTCATATTCTCCTCTATATCAGCTGCTCTGTCAGCTTCTGTACAGATGCTTTCAGCCCGGACAGATTTTCACCGATTATATCCTCTTTTTTAAACAATCCGGAACCTATTCCCGCATAAGCAGCCCCGGCATCAAAAAACTCCTTGACATTACTGCCGTTTACACCGCCTACTACCATCAGAGGAAGCTTGCCAAGAGGTGCCTGAATATCCTTTAAATAAGCTGCTCCCATAATTCCTGCGGGAAACAGTTTGATAATATCTGCTCCATCCCTTATGCCCTGCATAATTTCTGACGGAGTCAGAGCCCCAGGGACAGAAATAACCCCCTGTTCTTTGCATAACTCAATAATTTCCTTACTGAATGTAATGGGAGATAATAAGAATCTGGCACCGGCTGCAATTGCTGCATCGGCCTCCTCATAGGTGGTTACCGTCCCGGCACCGACCAGTATATCATTACCGAATTCCTTACTGATGCTTTTGATAATCTCAATCGCATCAGGAGTATTCATTGTAATTTCTACTGATTTTATTGCGGTGCCGAGAAGACTTTTCACCACGGTTCTGATTTGAGAATGGGTATACCCTCTCAAAATGACTGTAATCTTTGGAAAATCTTCCTTTTTCATCTTTCCACTCCTTTCTTGCCTCTACGCTATTATATAGAGCAAGAATCGTGCCAACTTAATTGACCGGTTTTGTGTCCAGACGAAGATTTTCCCTGATTTCATTGATAGAATTGCTGTTTCTTATTAAACTTACCAGGTTTTCGCTGCTTAACATCTGATAAAGCTGTTCAAAATATTTTTTTGAATTTTCATCCAAAGCCAGTACAAAGATCAGATCGACCGTATTTGTACCATCCCACATCACTGGTTTGTCAAGTTTTGTTATCGATATGACTGGTTTTGTAACACTGGCCGGATCACCGTGTGGAATGGCTATACCACCTTTTAAATAAGTGGTCATCATTCCTTCCCGTTTATAAACACTTAGTAAAAACCGCTCGTCCACATATCCCTCGCTTGTCATCGTCTCGATCGCCTGATCTAAAAGCTGTTCCTTTAACCGGAATGGCGGGTTCACAAAGATCAATTCCGGTGTAATGACCTCACCAAGAATGACATGATCCAGCAATAGGCTGTTTTTAATGATTTTACGCAGTTTTGAGATACCGGAAGACTGATAGATATCATCCAGGGAAAGAAATGGAATATTTTTTACTTCCGGATTAATTGTCCCGACAATCGCAAGGATTTCATATTGAGCCGCTTCCTGCAGAATGATTTGTTCCACGTCTTCATTTTCTATATAGCCTCTGTTTATGATAACAATATTGTCCAATACTGATTTTAACCGCTCTGAGATAAAATCCCGAAGCAGCTTTGCTGCTCCCTGTCCGGTGATACACAGACAAAGAACCGCTCTTTTATGCTGAATTTTATTATATTTAGCTGTTTTAGGCTGCAATGTTTTTTTACTGTCAAGTTCATCTACAATTGTTTCAATTGACTCTTCTGTCCAAAGTACTTTATGAAGGCACTCGATCACCATTAAGGTGTCCACCCTCCCGCAGACAGCAACCGGAATTTTTGTCTCCTGCCTGATCTTCTCTGCAAAAGTCAGGAGTGATCCCATATCTGCAAGCAGGATGCAGCCTCGTCCCTGGTTTCTTTCGATTACCAGTTGTTTTGTTTTCTCATAGGCAGCCGCCGGATCCTCACTCAAAGCCATCTCCAAAGCTGCGGCGTGGTTTACTCCCAGAATTTTATTGGCAACCTCTGCCATTCCCCCTGCTACTCTTCCATGGGACAGCACAATCACAGCTGTTTTTCCTTCTGTATCAACCTGTCCTACCTGAAACTTACTGAGATACATTGCCAAAAAGACTGCCTCGTCGGCTGGAAGCATCACATAGAATTTATCATTGACCTTATCAACGATATGAGCTGCAACTTTATATTCCTTTGCATGCCGCTTTTTAATTTCTTCAAAACTGCTTCCAAGCGCCACTTTTCTCTCTTTGGTCATATCCAGTGACGCGCGAATATGAATGGCCATGGGAAAAATAATCGTATCTTTAAGTCCCGGTAATTCTTTCTGCGCTTCCTGATATATATATTCCGTTATCTCCAGTACATCTTCTCCCACGATTGCGGACAGCTCATGCAGGCTGAATTTGGACTCTTCCATTTTGCGAATCTGCTGAACCAGCGTTGTTTCAACCTCATCTTGCAAGATCCTGCTGATTTCCTCTGCTGCTACCCCATTTTTCAAAAGCTTTGTATACCTTTCTTCCAGCTGTTCGTAAATACCGGTACCGCTCATCTTGTGTAAACGTCCTGAAAACTGCTGGTATCCCGCCTCTGAAAAAAGGACATCCCCGCTGATTAAATGCCGTATACCATTAGGAACCGATTGATTGATGCAGCTCTTTAAGTGCTCCGGAAGGTTATCCGCAACTACATCTATCGCTGTTTTATTATGAAGCTTTGCCTCTAAGAATGCCTTCGCACAGCAAACCTGGATATCTGATTTCAGCTGACCGATATTACCTGGAAATTCCGCCAAAAGCAGACAGTTTAATACCGACTGGTTTACACGGATATCACGGCCAAGCCGTTCCCTTTCCATCGTAAGATAAAACTCGATAAACTGCCATTTTTCCTCCAGAGGCCGTTCTGTCAATGCCGGAATTTCAATGCTCATTGGAATCCGCCGGCGAAACGTTAAAAGCAGCGAGCTTTCCGGATCCTCCGTCGTTGCCGCTATAATTAAGGGGTGGCTTTCACGGCTGGTTTCTGCTTCTCCCAAACGGCGGAACTTGCCTTTATCCATTAAGTAAAACAGGATTTCCTGCCCTTCTGCGGGAAGCCTGTGCACTTCATCCAGAAACAAGATACCGCCGTCACACAACTCAACAATTCCCTTTTTATGTTCAGTTGCTCCTGTAAATGCTCCCTTCGTATATCCGAATAATTGAGCCAGGAGCAGCTGAGGATTATCAGCATAATCAGCACAGTTAAACTCGAAATAAGGAGCCTCTTCCTGGAAATTATCCGTTCTGACTGCAAAATCATGCATCAGCTCTGCCAAAAAACTTTTACCAACACCAGAAGGACCATATAACAACGTATGCAGCCCTTTTGGTGGATACATTACTGCCGCCTTTGCCTTACTGATTTGATTTTTCAGACTACCGTCTGAACCGATAATCTTATGGAAAATGTCATCTTGAAATTCCAGCTTATTATCGCTGACCGGTGTTTCATCCTGAGAATATTTAATCACCGGCTCCCATATTTCAGGGTAAGATTTATGCAGCTGTCCGACGGTAAATTTTCCGATCTTAAACCCTCGTTGTTTTAGTAATTCTGCCAATTTACGATCTGATACCAATCCCATTTCATAAAATAAACCTTGGATCTCCTGAAGCAATCGTTCTTTTCTACGTTCCGATGAAGCAGGGATTCCAGTTTCTATCCGGACTTTTGTTATAGTTTCGCGCAGTGTTCCCAATTCATCGGCAATGGCTTCATCCGTAAGAGGATTCCGCTTATCCTCCTGCCCGATTATTAACTTTATTTTGTCCCTCATAACGCTCCCTACCTCACTAGTATATAATTTTTTGTTCTTAAAATGATTCTATCACCATGTTATAATATCCGCAACTCTACGCATAGAGAAAGTCTGCACAGATAACTCTTAAAGAGAAACTCACCCTTGTTCAACAGGCTAATACCCATAAATAAAAGGGACTGTGCACTAATCAGTGCAACAGCCCTCTTTATCCCCTTCATAAATAAACACAACCGTCCCTCAGATTTCGCAAGCCTGTCCTGCCAGCCCTTAAATGGGTCTATCAGCTTTAACTCAAATCCTTCCCATTGCTGCTGATCACCTTTTTATACCAGTAAAATGAATCTTTCCGGTAGCGGTCACAATTTTTCACATCAAATTCATCCCGGTCCACATAGATAAAACCGTAGCGCTTTACCATGCCTTCATGGGTTGAGATCAGATCAATGGCCGACCAGGGACAATAGCCCATCATCTCAGCACCGTCTGTAATTGCCAACTGAATCTGTTGGATATGTCTCCTTAAATATTCAATGCGGTAAGGATCATGCACTTTTTCTCCTTCCAGTTTATCGTAAGCGCCAAGTCCATTCTCCGTAACAATCATGGGGAGACGGTATCTGGAATACATTTCTCTTATGGTAGCCCTAAATCCCGCCGGGTCGATCTCCCAGCCAAATTCTGTAACCGGCAGATGCGGGTTCTTGAACCCTTTATAAAATCCCGCCTCTCCCCTTGCAGTCTGCTGATCCGCTCCCGGATCCATGGTCTCAGTTCCGTCGCTCGCCTCGCAGGTGGCAGTATTATAATAATTAAACCCGATAAAATCAGGATGTCCGCTCTTAAGCGCCTCCGCATCGCCGGGTGCGAACACCGGGCAGGCATTATGCTCCTCCAGATATGCCCATACCAGATTGTTGTACACTCCATAAACCGCCATATCCAGATACAGCCAGTTGCGAATGGCATTGTAATTCTGAGCCGCCAGAATATCCTCCGGCTTACAGCTGGCCGGATATACCAATGAAATATTAGGTGCCGGTCCTATTTTCCCATGGGGCAGCATTTCATGACACAAAGCCATGGCTTTCGCCTGGGCAACCAGCATATGGTGATTCTGCTGATAGATCTCCTTTTTCACATTTGTACAGCCTTTTGGCAGGAACAGGGTCCCGATCACTGGCCCCACCAGCGTCAGCATATTTTGTTCATTTATGGTAAGCCAGTATTTGACACGGTCTCCGAAATTTTCAAACAGTACTTTGGCATAATTTAAAAACCAGTCAACGGATTCCGGATTTCCCCAGCTGCCCCGCTGATCAAGAGCGGCCGGCATGTCAAAATGAAACATGGTGACAAACGGCTCAATATGATATTTCAGGCATTCATCGATCAGATGGTTATAATATTCAATTCCCTTAGGATTGACTCTTCCGGTGCCTTCCGGCAAAATACGTGACCACGCAATGGAAAAGCGGTAAGTCTTAAATCCCATTTCCGCCATCAATGCCACAT
The DNA here is from genome assembly GCF_000526995.1 of Lacrimispora indolis DSM 755. NCBI lineage: Bacteria > Bacillati > Bacillota > Clostridia > Lachnospirales > Lachnospiraceae > Lacrimispora > Lacrimispora indolis. Next base: position 5,428,359 of record NZ_AZUI01000001.1, read on the forward strand.
CTTCCTTATAATGATGATACTGGTCCGCGCATACATCCAGTTGGGAGGTTCCTTCCGGTACCTTTTTTACATCCTGACAGGATGGTCCTTTTCCGTCAATCAGATTCGCTCCTTCCACCTGGTAAGCGGAAGTGGAGGCTCCCCACAGGAAATCCTCCGGAAAATCTTTTAATCTTTTATGCTGCATTCTTTTCTTCCCCCTTCATACGTTTCCTTTGGATCAATAAAATCAAACATTCCCGCCAACTGAGAAGGTAATTGGACTGCAAACGGCAAAGGCTGTGTCCAGGTCTTTCCGTTGACCACCCGTTATTTTAAAGACCTCAATCTGATCACTGTCAGTACCGGTGACAAATACAAACTCATTCTTAATCAATAACTCTCTTGGTATTTCCCCTATGCCACAGCATGGGCTGGGTAATGTGCAGGAGCTGCACTCCTTTCAATACTTTAATGATACGATAAATTAAGTTGATTTTCAACATATTTTACCACCAAATATTCCTGGAATCTATTAATTGAAATAGTGCTCCATGTATTTTCTAAGGAAGGAAAGTATGCAATTCAAAGTTATAGTCCGCCCACATTTTCCTCCCAAATCAATCCCCGCACAAAGCTTCAAAAATCAGCCTTCCAACAACAGCTCCTCCGTCTAAGTACCCCAGGTTTTTTTCTCCATAATAAGCAGCTCTTCCATGTACAGGTTTCATCTGCTTCGTGGCTTCTGCCCCTACAGCCGCTATCCTGGCCGCTTCTTTCAGAGCCTTATACAAATCTCCATTTTCCTCTTCAAGCTTTTTCCCTAAGGTTTCCACCGCCGGATACAGGGAATCCAAAATGGTTCTTTCCCCCGGCCTGGAACCTGCTTTTTCCATAATTTTATCCACCCCTGCATGCAGGGCGTCTGCAATCTGCCGGGGGGTAGCGTCCATTGTTCCTTTTAAGCTCCTGGCCATTCCCATAAAACCAAAGGAAAGGATGGTTCCCAGGCTGGATGGCGCCGCTTCATTGAACGCATTTCCAGCCTTCATAAGCAGCTTGCCTAAATCCTTTTCTTCTGATAATTCCATGATCATACACACTGCTTTAAAACCGTCATTCATGGAAATTCCCAAATCTCCATCGCCGTTTTGCTGATCCAGTTTTACTAGATAATCTTTATTTTCTTCTATCTTCCGGCTAATCCGGCCAATGGCCCGTGCTAATCCCTGTGCATCCATGCCTTATCCTCCCGGTCTATTTATTGAAATTTGTGTAGAATGGCGACTGGGCCGGCTGCTCTAACAGAGCCTTCAGCTCATCGTCCAGTTTCATGACTGTAAGCGATAAACCGGCCATTTCCATGGAGGTCGCATATTCTCCTATATGGGGCATATAAATGCTTATCCCCTGCTCACTCAATATCTGATGCACCCTGCGGTAGACAATGAATTGCTCTTCCAACGGTGTGGCACCCAGACCATTCACCATAACAGAAACCTCATCTCCCGGCTTCAAAGGCATATCCTCTGTAATCTTATTCAGCAGTACTTCAGCCACTTGATCCGCAGTCATCATTTTTCGGACTTCCACTCCTGGTTCTCCATGGATTCCCATGCCAATTTCGATTTCATCTTCAGCAATTGTAAAAGTAGGCTTCCCAACCTGAGGCACGATACAAGACGACAGGGCTGCTCCCATTGTACGGATATTATCCAGCGCATGCCGGGCCGCTTCTGCCACTTCTTCCAGCGTGCCGCCATTTTCCGCTTTCCCACCGGCAATCTTAAAAGCATAAACCATTCCAGCCACCCCGCGGCGTCTGTCCCTTTTCTCTTTGGGAGCACTGGCTATGTCATCCCTAACCAGTACCATTTCAGTCCGGATGTCATCCTCCATATCTACGGTTTCACAGGCCAGTTCAAAGTTCATCCTGTCTCCGCCGTAATTTCCCAACAAAACCAGAACGCCGTTTCCTTTATCACATGCACGAATCATACCCGCCATCTTAGACGCTGCCGGAGAAGCAAATACATTACCCACCGTACATCCATCTAAAAGCCCCTGACCCACATAACCTAAAAATACAGGAAGATGCCCGGAACCTCCTGCCGTTACGATGCCTACTTTTCCTTCTCTGACTTTATAATTGTTTAGTAAAATCCGATAGTCACCGTCTAATAATTTCACTTTATCTCCATAGGCAGCAATAATGCCTTCCATGGTCTCTTTTACAAAATTTTCCGGTTGATTAATCAGTTTTTTCATTATTAACCCCTTTCTATCTACTCCATAGAATTAGCCTGCCGGCGCTTTCTGGCTCCTCCTGCCCTGCCCCGCACGATTACCCAAATAGGCTTCCGCAATTCTCGGATCACTTCTCATTTCAGACGATAAGCCTTGCATTTTAATCTTCCCCTGTTCGATCACATAAGTGTAGTCAGAAATCTTCATTGCAAGCCTTGCGTTCTGTTCATTCAATAGAATCGTAATCCCTGTTTTATTGATTTCTGCTATTTTCTCAAACATTTCTCCTACTAATAGCGGTGATAATCCCATCGATGGCTCATCCAGCAAAAGGATTTTAGGCCTGGCCATCAATGCCCTTCCTATAGCCAGCATTTGTTGTTCTCCGCCGCTCATGCTCCACGCCAGCTGTTTACGTCTCTCCTTTAGCCTCGGAAATATCTCATATACCATTTCCAGCTCAGCAGCATAAGATTTATTTCCGAAATATCCATGCCATACAATAGTCCCTGTCTGAAGATTTTCTTCCACAGACAGCCCCGGGAATACATGTCTGCCTTCCGGTACCTGGATAATCCCCATTCTGGCGATCTGACGGGAATTTTTCTTTAATATTTCAATCTCATCATTCACTATAATAGAGCCTTTGCGGGTGATTGTCCCGGAAATTGAATTCATGAGAGTGCTCTTTCCTGCTCCATTGCTTCCGATCAGACAGGTGATTTTTCCTTTGCCGACTACCATCTGGATTCCCTTGAGAGCTTCAATCGGACCATAATATGCATATAAATTATTTATCTTAATCATCAAAGTCCCTCCCTAAGTAGGCTTCCAGAACAATCGGATTCGCAGCAATTTCTTCCGGCACACCTCTGGCAAGAATTTCTCCAAATACCAGGACATCAATATTCTCACAACTGCTCATAACCAGATCCATCTGATGTTCAATTAATAAAATACCGATGTTTCTCTTTTTGGCAGCAAACAGCAGCAGGTTTCTGGCCTGTTCTATTTCCTGTGTTGTAAGGCCTGCGGCAGGTTCATCTACTAACATCACTTTGGGATGACCTAACATGGATCTGACAATTTCCAAAATTTTTCTTTGACCAAAAGGTATCGCTGTAATATCCTCATCCCAGTCAAATGTAAATCCTGCCAATTCCATTAACTGATCCAATTCCTTCAAAAAATCACTTCCCCGGGTACCGATGAAACTTTTAAAATACCCCAGCTGATCATGAAGATCCACTCCCAGCATCAGATTATCTCTTATATTTGACCTGTATAAAAACCGGGGTGTCTGAAAGGTTCTTCCGATCCCATTTCTTGCCCGTATATGCGAAGGTACTTTTGTGATCTGCCCGCCATTAAAAAATATGGACCCATGATCTACATCGTAAATTCCGCTGATCAGGTTCATCATTGTACTCTTTCCTGCTCCATTGGGTCCAATCAGTCCATGAACTTCTCCTGGCATCACTTTAAGATCCACATTTTTTGCTGTTACGACACCGCCGAAGCTTTTACATACGCCTTCCAATTTCAATATTGCTTCGCCCATAATTTCCTCCTCAGATCTCCAGCTACTTTAGTTTACGTCTTCTTCTCATATTTTTGAGAAGATCTGAAACCGCACCGCCGATTCCCATTGGCATGAAAATCATCATGACAATGACTGCAATTCCATATATGAACATCAGATATTTATCAAGCCCTCTGAGAACCTCCGGCAGGAAGGTAACGATCAATGCGCCTATAAAAATACCCGGAGTACTGTTAATCCCTCCAAGCATAGACATAATGACAATGGTCGTGCTCTTAGCAAAACTAAACTGATCGCCTGAGATAAAACGGTTATGCTGTGCCAGCAGGGCACCCGACAGCCCGGCAAAGGTTCCTGCAATCACAAATGCAATGACCCTTGTCCGATAAATATTTACACCCAGCGTCTGCGCAGCAATTTCATTATCCCTGATGGATGCAAGGGAACGTCCCAGGCTGGTACGCCGGATCCTCTCCACTGAAAATGCAATCAGTAAGACCAAAGTAATCAATAAAAAATACCACTTTTTATAGCTGTCAAATACAAAAGTGCCTATAGCCAATGTACGTATCTCCGGTATCCCCTTAGGTCCCCCAAAAGCTGGTTCATAATTTAAAAACAAGGTGTACAATACCTGCACAAATCCCAGGGTCGCAAAGGTACAAAATGAACTTTTTAAACGAAGAAATAAAACACCTGTTGCAAGAGAAAAAAGAGCTGTAAAGGCAACTGACAGTAAGACAGCCCCAACACCGGGGACTACAAAACCCAAACGTCCGGAGCAAAGGTTCGCTGCGGTATAGGCCCCAATTCCCATAAATGCCACTCCTGAAAATACCAGCTGTCCGCACATTCCCAGCATGATAGAAAGCCCATATGCCGTAATCATATTAATCAATGCAATATTCACAACCAAAATCGTATAATTATTCATTTTCAATGCCACAAACATGGAAAATAGTATCAGGGTGCCTGCTGTAATCCAGTTTTTGGGGTCAGCAAACCGCCCCCTGCTTATCATTGTTTTATCCATTCTGATTCCCTCCTTAAGCTTTATCAGCGACTTTGTCTACAATCAGTCCCTGAGGTCTGAAAATCAGGAAAATGATCAGAATCAGAAAAACAATCGCATCTTTATAAGAAGAAAATTTCACAGTTGCAAAAGATTCCACTGTCCCAACCAGAAGACATCCGATAATTGCACCCTTAATGCTTCCAAATCCACCTATTACCGTACCTGCAAAGGCACGGAGCTGCAGCGCTGACAAAGATGTTGTAACTGTGTAGATTGGTGCTACCATGTAACCGCCTATGGATACCAGAACTGTTACCAGTATATATGTAACTGCAGTTGTCATCAGCGTAGAAATACCCATAAGTTCAGCAGCCGGCTTATCCTGGGCAGCGGCCTGCATCATGATACCAATATAGGTTCTTTCAAACAGCAGATAGATCAGGGACATTACCACCACTGCAACTGCTATAATTAATAAAAATTGGGCCTGCAGCCTTGTCCCAAATAAATTGATCGTCAAAGCGCTTCCCTTGGAATTACTCAACAGGGGAACAATCGTCCTGGGCCAGGAACCAAACAAAATCATGGTTCCTTCGGACAGCACCAGAGAAGCTCCCATAGTTGCAATAATCGGCGCCACAACATAAGAGGCTCTCCTCAGCGGCCAATAGGTAACCATCATGAATATCAATCCTATTAAACCGTAAAATACCAATGCCAGCGGCATTGCAACATAAAACGGAAGTTTAAAATCCATAAACAGGACACAGGCTATGTATGCACCTACCATCAGTAAGTCACCTTGTGCAAAATTAAGGACCCCAACCGCTCTGATTAATAGGATCAGCCCCATAGCTATCATTGCATAAATCATTCCCATTGACAGTCCATTTACCAACAATGAAAAAAACAAACTAAAAGTCAATTTAATACCCCCAATTCTGCCGTTCCGCTTGTCAGCGCAGAGGCGCATCATCTGCGCCTTCTGGCTGAAAAGCCTGTCTTATTATCTGAAGTTAACCTTTCTTATGGGTGTTGCAGCTCCATCTGTTGTTTTACAGAGCAGGATGTATGTTGACATTACATGAAAAGTGTCTTCATAATTCTTATAATAATTGTTGGCGCCCTGCATATCCGTATCCTTCATAGCTTCGTTAATCTTTTCCCTGTCCTCAGTGGTTCCAGCCCGTTCACATGCTTCTTTGAACAGATAGACACAGTCATATCCCCATGCAGACTGCATGGCACTCATACCGTCAAATAACTCCTCATAGAGTTTTTCAAAGGTTACCGCCTGATCCGGCACATCCAGATCACCCTCCAGAATGTTAGGTGACCAATCTGCTATGGTGTACCAGCCATTTGCAGCTTCCCTCGCCACTTCAATAAATGGAGCACTTGCAAAACTGGATGAACCCATAAGAGGAATGTCACAGCCTGCGGACTGAAGCTGCTGAGCCAGGGCAACATCCCAAGCCTCACTGACTCCCATCACTACCAAACCGTCCACTCCAGAATTTAAAATCTGATTAATGATGGAACTGAAATTTGATTCATTTTCAGGGGCACCATATATATTTTTTTCAGATACAGCATTCCCCTTGGCTTCCATTGCTTTAACAAAATTGTCCTTCTGAATCGTGGTAGAAGATGCTGTTGTATAAAGAACAGCCGGATTTTTCATATTTAATTCATTCATTGCTATATCGGCCATAATCGGCCCGGTAAAATCATCTGTTACACGTATCTGCCATACATATTCATTGTTTGCTGCTGATATATCCGGATTTGATCCATTGGCAAAATAGGGAACTTTATTTTTCTCTATTTCAGGAAGAACCGCCATGCAGTTTGTTGAGAAATAAGAACCAATGACGGCTGGAACCCCGCTTTCAATCAGCTTAATGGTTGCATTAATGGCTATGGACTGGTCTGTGCCTTCGTCCTGGACATCCAGTACCAATTCTTTACCAAGTATCCCACCGGCCGCATTAATCTCATCCACAGCCATCTTCATTCCATTTACATAATAACCGCCTGTCAACTGGTTAGGGCCAGTTAAGGGGGCAGTTGCTCCCAACACCACCTTTCCATCAAAGGAAGCAGCTGGTGTGGAACTTTCTGTTGTTTGTGCCTGTGTACTGACTGCTGAGGATGCCTGTCCTCCGTTATTTCCTGAACATCCGTTAAGCAATCCCGCCAATAATGCCATACTTAAAGCTAACCCCATAACCTTCTTCATAATACGACTCCTTTTCTTTTTGTTTTTTATGATTTCAGCATCACTTTACATGCATTTGGATCTTCACATGATACCCTGAAAGCCTCTGGTGCATTATCAAGACTGAATACATGGGAAATCAATGGATCAATATGTATCATTCCGTTGGCCACATTCTGCAGGGTCTTTTCAATCCACCAAATACGGTCAATTTTAATGCGGTGCATAAGCGCCAGTGTACGAATATCAAAACCATCATTATGCCATCTGTTAATGTATAGGCTTGTTGGCTCCAGGACCCAGCTGTAAAGTCCCATGATTCCTCCATGTTTCAGCACATCACTGCAAAGCTGGATGGCCTTATCATTTCCAGCCACTTCAATTACCACATCTGCGCCCAAGTTGTTTGTCTCTTTCATGACAACACCCTCTACGTCATCTTTGCTGGCATTTAACACAATATCAGCTCCCATTTTCTTAGCCAGCTCCAGCTTTCCATCAATAATATCAACACAGATAACTTTTGCAGCACCCATCTTTTTAACAACCTGTGCGATAATCTGTCCGGCAAAGCCAACACCTACAACAACTACAACATCACCAAGCTCCACACCTGACTGCATACCTGCATAAATTGCGCAAGCAGTCGGCTCACCTAAAGAGGCCGATTCCATACTCATACCTTCCGGCACCTTCACCACACCATATCCGTTATGTACAACTGGAGCCACAAAATAATCTGCCATGGTATTATACCAGCCAAAAGACATTACCTTGTCTCCCACTTTAAAGTCAGTTACATTTTTACCCACTTCAACAATTTCACCAGCTGCTTCATGACCCATTTTCAAAGGATAAGCATGATGTGCCTCATTGTTACTTGCTGCCTGTTCAATCAGAACCTCCCGGGGCATCTTTCCAAGGGAATAATTTTTATCAGTACCGCAAATAGATGACATATACGTTTTCACCAGTACTTCATTGTCCCCCACCTCCAAATCAACGTTCTCCAATACAACTTCATTTGGTTTTTTTGTTACTACAATTCTGCTCTGCATAATTTCCTCCTGTACTTATAAAATTGATAAAGGTTAATCAATTACCTTTGTCAATATATACAGCAATTTCCGTGCCAACTTATTTTCCACGGTTTTTATGCAAAAAGCAGGGGTATTTTTCTCATTTTTCTCAGATCAAGGTTTAAAAAATTCTCATAATGAAAATTTTTTTCATTATGAGAATTCTGTTTAAACTTCTTTATTGAGACGCCTGTACAGAGTAGCCAAACTAATTCCCAGATTCTTAGCCGCCACCTTCTTCCCCTCTGTCGTATTTCCGTATTTTTTGATTGCTTCCTTTATCTGAGCCATTTCTACGGTTTTCAAGTCGCATCCCCCGCTAATCTGTTTTGTCACAGGAACAGACGGTGTTTTAACTTCCAATATCTGAACCGGCAATGAACTGATTCCTATACCACCAGACAGATTATCCGCGCTCATGGATATCATATACTGAACCACATTTTCCAGTTCCCGTATATTGCCCTTCCACTGGTAGCGGCAGAGATAATCCATGGCTTCCTTCGAAACCTCCTCCACATTAACCCCAAAAAATGAACGGTATTTATTCATAAAATATCGTACCAGGAGAGGAATATCCTCCGGACGTTCCCGAAGAGGAGGAAGGTGAATTTCAAAAATATTAAGTCTATAATACAAATCCTCCCGGAACTGTCCTTCATCCACCATTTTTTCAAGATCCTTGTTAGTAGCTGATATAATACGGATATTTAAGTCAATCTGTTTACTACTGCCCAATCGATCCAATTTACGTTCCTGAAGGACCCTGAGAAGTTTCGCTTGAAGATGGAACGGCATATCCCCTATTTCATCCAATAAAATCGTTCCCGTATTAGCCATCTCGAATTTTCCGATTTTTCCGCCTTTTTTTGCGCCTGTAAATGCTCCCTCATCATAGCCGAACAATTCTGACTCCAGAAGTTCCATGGGAATCGCAGCACAATTTACAGTAATAAACGGATTCCCGCAACGGTCTGATGCATTATGTATGGCTCTTGCAAACATTTCCTTTCCGGTTCCGGTTTCACCAGTCAATAAAATATTGGGCATGGTCTTGGCCACCTTATTTGCAATATCCTTAAGGCGCCTCATATGCATGCTTTCTCCCAGAATATTATCAAAAGTGATCTGATTTTCACGATACGCCTCGCCAGCAACCCGGCTCCCCACATTCTTAATTGTTTTAAAATTCAGGATTTTAGCCAAATCCTCACGCCCGTTAGCCACCTTATAAAATAAGGCACCATAGCTTTCTTTTCCAATTGTTATATTTTCATATATATTGACACTTTCTTCCATAATCATATTATGGAAGACCGGATCAGGTATTAAGTCCAAAATATTCTTTCCAATAGCTTCCCCTTGCTCCATCTTAAAAAGATTCATTGCCTTTTTATTGATATTACATATGATATTATTTGCATTTAAAAGTACATATCCATCTGATATCTGCTCCAGCACCTGATTTAACACTTGATTCTGGTTATCTAACTTCCTGTAAATGACTTGTTCTTTACGGCGCACATCTTCTTCTTTTAATTTGAGTTCAATCAGTTCACACATACTTTGTATGAAATTCAGAAGCCCTCTCCGCTCATCCTTTACTTTTTCAATATGTTCCTGTTCATAGCAGATGAGTCCCATGACTCCCACAACTTCGTCATTGTACACAATGGGACAATGTATATATCCCGTTTCCTTACAATTCTGTCTTTGATTACAGGCTAAGCAGGCCGAGCTATTGCGATCCACGGATGTACTGATTGCATATTCTCCGGTTTCAATTACCTGCTTCACCACTCCCCCGCTTTTAGGTACCGGTTTATATACAGTTCCTGCTACCCGCTGCAAACGATTATCAATGACCTGCGTGTCGATTCCGATTGCAAATGTGATCCCTTGTGCGATCCGTTGGATAAACTCCTTAATTTCCATCAAATCAGACATTTTTTATCCCTCCCGTCCACCTTCATAAAACGGAATGATTCCTCTACAGTTTTACCTGAACAGACATAGGATTCTGCCTATATCCTCATTACAACCCCGCTCCTATTGGCATTATATCATATAATTTCCAAATAGACTGTAATTTTATAGAAATCCCCCTATCTTCCACTAATTGTTTGCTCTGCTGCTTCTTTATTGTCATATATGAATACTTCTTTCGTATTTGTTTAGACAGTTAGCTCTGACAACCATATAAAATAATAACACATCTTTCCATTGTGTCTGAGAATTTCTCAATTATGACTCTGATCATTTGAGTCGGTAGACCGGTATATATACTCTTTCCACAAGAGAATATAATACAAAACAAGCATGGAAATAAAAATCAATGACTATTACGGACCTGAACATTTTAAAGCCATCAACGAGGATAATTACAATGTATCAAGAACATGTGAGTATGAGAAAAATGCAATGCATCATATTCATAATTCCAGCGAAATCTTAATCATAGAAACAGGCTCAGCCGATTATTATATATCCGGACAAAAGTACCATGTTGAAAAAAATGATATTTTAGTGATCGGTGCTATGGAGCATCACCAAAGCAAAATTTTACAGCCCCCCTATAGCAGATATGGGTTTACCATAAAACCTTCTTATTGCAGGAGCTTAAATCTGGAAGACGATTTGATGCAGGTTTTTTCCACACCTGCTCCGGAGCTGTTTGAGAGTCATTATAAGAACCTAAACCCTGATATAATCCATCAAATAATCGAGCTGCTGTGTTATCTGAAAAATGAAGTGGAATTTAATGAGTCGTTCCGCCCGCAAATGGAACGAAGCATCATTACCCAAATTGCGGTATTATTGTTCCGTGCATTTGAGACGAAAAAGCGGGGCCGTGTTCTATCTGTCATGAATGAAAGAATGCTGGAAATCAAGGAGTATATCAACTTACATTATCAGGAAAAAATAGATTTACAGCGCCTGAGAGACCTTTTTTTCTTACATCCTTCAACGATCAGCAAAGAATTTAAACGATGCTGCGGAATGACCTTAGTTAAATATATTAATACAGTAAGGGTATGTGAAGCTGCTAAATTACTGGAAAGCAGTCAATATAGCATATCCTTGATTTCAGACAAATGCGGCTATGAAAATGTGAATACTTTCCTAAGACACTTTAAATCCATAATGCAAGTATCACCTCTTCAATATAGAAAATCCGTACAGGAATTCTTTGAAAAAAAAGAGTATTTTAGGCCGAACGACCTGAAATAAAAAGTCAAATAACAATTGATACGGACTGAAAAAATGATTTATGCTGTTTTAAGCACAATTTTGCCACAAGACATTCCTGGACTTGGGAGATAAAAGATAACAGTAAAATGGAAACAGAGGAATCCGGTTACGCCAACCCGATCCCTCTGTAAAAATTGTAATTTGAAAAGGTATCTATCTCATGAAATGAAATTTCAAATTCCCTTCTCCCGTGTAATTTGGGGGAATAAGCGGAGTATTTTAATGATTACCCGGCGAAAATCCACCGCCGTGATATAGCCCTTTGAAATGTTTTTACTACGGTTTACCTATCTCAATCAGCGAACGTGCCCAGAGCAGCGTAATACCGCTGACGAATATCACCATGCCTGATGCAATCAACAGCCACTCAATCCGCACCACATCACCCAAGGGTCCGAACACAACCATTCCGAGCGGCATTGCCAACCCGCTGAACATCATCATAACGCTGAATACGCGCCCCATTTTGTCCGGCTCTATTTTACTCTGGAGCAGCGTCATACTGGGCGTGTTAAACAACGGCATAGTAACGCCGCAGGCGAGCATTACGCCTAAATATACCCAAAAATCCGGCACTACACCGAGCAGAAAACCTGTCAAACCGAATAGAGCGCAAGCCATGACAATCGTGTGGGCCTTATTTTTGAAACCGCCCCACACAGAAATCAATATGCCGCCTACGACCGCGCCAAGGGAAAATGCAATTTCAATCGCAGTCAGCCTCCAAACATCATCCCCGAATGTACGGGCGGCCTGAAGAGGAGTAAGCAAAGCAGAGGGCGACGCGAAAAAGCTGAAGAACGCGCTGTAAATGATAATAAGCTTCAGCCACGCCTTGGAGTTGATATACCGCAGCCCCTCACGCAGTTCGTGAAAGTATGCCTTTACACCAGGCTTTACTTTCTCGGCGTGCGGAACGCCGGACACCTTAACAAATATCAAAACTATGCTAATTCCTATGGCCGCAGTCACCACATCAATGAAGAAAATGTATTCAATCGGTAAGAACGACAGCAATGCCCCTGCTGCCATCGGTGCGACAAACATATTCAGCGACTGGATTGAGCTTTGAATGCCGTTGAATCGCTGCAAACTCTCCGTCGGCACAATTTGCGGTATCATTGCGGATACGGCAGGCTGCTGTATGCCTTGTCCAAATGCCCGTGCAACTACAACTATGAACATAAGCCAGATATTTTTGTTGCCGGAGATGTACGCGGCCGCCAAACCCAGCGTTATCAGCGCGATACACCCATCGGATATTACGATAAGGTGTTTGCGATTGTGCCTGTCCGCCCATACGCCCGCAAACGGCGAAATCAGCGTCATAGGCAATAGCGCAGCGCAGGTGAACAGCGTCATAATCACTCCTGATTTGGTTTCAAGTGTGATCTGCCAGGTTATGGCGTGTTGCACGAGCATTGAGCCGAACATTGACACGAACTGCCCAATGATATATAATGTTGCGTTACGTTTCCAGTTAGTCATTTCAGCACCTCATCTTTATTGGCAGTCAAGTAATCCATTACGAGCCTTCCAGCCTCTCAACCGCCTGTGAAATATTTTTGCCTGCTTTTGGTACGTTTAGTCAATCGGATACATGCAATCCGCTTCACCAGGCATGACCTTACAGCTGCTTCATGTCAAGCTTCGCCACCTACAGAATAGGCAATGTTTTTCTTTATCTCTCCTCTGTGGATTTTATCTGCAACGGCTTGATACCTGCTAATCTTCAAATCTGTTTTAAATTCTGACAGCAGAACTGTATACAACTGCAAAGCATACCAGGATGATTCCCGGAATAGAGCATGTTTTATTCTTGTACTGTTTTAGTTAGGGGATAGTTGTTATGCTCCATTGGTCACCCTTATTCCTTATCTAAATTCAAAGTTATGACCTTAATATATCATTGTATATTTCCGGAACTTTAATCCAACCCATTCACAAGAATTTTGTTGAAAACTGATTTTTTATCTCCTCCTATAGTAGTCAATAGCACTATCCACATTATATCATATTATTTATCTGAAAAATAATAGTTTTTGTTATTTTATGGATTATATATATTATTTCAAGATCTATAACAAATAAGCAAGCTTTAGTCCAGTCTGCTTCCCTCTTTTGTAAGGAGGCAAGCCATGTATGATGTTATAGCCAGACTATCTTAATGCAGTAAACATATTAAATTCTCAGCTTTACTTTTACATAAACCCGGTACCATCATTTCCAAATCTGTTTTTCCATAACAATATTCAGAAATATAGAATGACAGATATAATAAAGACGTGAACATAACTGTTCACGCCTCATAGGTCCATCATCTATTTTCTATATAATTCCACAAGCATCTCACAATTCCTTGTATTTAAAACCTTGATGACCACAGTATCTGTTTCCCCTTGGAAATAAGTTATATTTTGAAGAATTTTTTGTTGGAATTATATTTACACCACTTTATTTATTCTGAACATTTTTTAAAACTTGTACAGCCTGTATTACTTTTTCTTTTGATGTCTGCCAAAGGGCGTATTCATCTCTTTCAGGAAGCCCCATGCTTACTCCTGCTTTTCGATATGTCATGCTGCTTTCCACCACAGCTTTTCCAGACATATGATAAGAGGCGATTCCGGTAAGTGGAATTAATTTTTCGATTAATTCAGCATTAATCCCTCCTGCTGCCAGGATCTCAATTCTTCCTGCACTTTTCTCATTAAGCTCTTTTAACAGTTCTCTGCCATTCCACGCATTCCCACTCTGTCCGCCAGTCAAAATGGTTTTCATTTCTAAAGAAACTGCCTGTTCCATAGCTTCCATTGGATTTACGCAGGCATCAAATGCTCTGTGCAGTGCAGTGTCCATGTTTCCGGCTATTTTGATCAGTTCGAACATTCTTTCCTCATCCAGCTGTCCGTCTGGCCTTAAGATTCCGATTACCACACCGTCGGCTCCCAATTCATGATACATCTGTACTTCCTCTTTTAATTGTTCAAATTCATAATCATTATAGCAGTAATCACCGTACCTGGGACGCAGAAGGACACGGATTTTTACTTCCGTATATTTTCTTACCAGCTTAAACAATGCCTTTCCCGGAGTCACACCGCCTATTACCAGATTGCTGCAAAGTTCAATCCTGTCGGCTCCTGCTTTATCCGCATTTATTGCAGACTGCACACAATCTGCACATACTTCTAATACTGAATGTTTCATAATTACCTCTTCCTCTTTACGGAACCGCTTTTCCCTGTACTGCATCTTTTAAATCAAGCGGATCAAAGCCTTAAAGTGATTTTGGAATTCTCCATCACTTCTTCCTTCTTTGTTTTAAATATGCCAGATTTTATCTGCATATTTCTGTTCAATAGCATGATTGAACTCTCTTCCTCCGTCAATATTAGCGCTCTTATAAACCGGAGGCTCATACCCTTTAGACATCATATCCTGTATTGCTTCATAAATCATTTGCTGCAGCAGAAGGCACGTACTGAATGAAGAAGTTCCGCAGACTTTGTAATCCAGCCCTTCAACTTCCAAGGCGGCATCCCCAAATGCGGAATGGTTATCCAGAACCACATCTGCGAACTCATATAAAAGCTTACCGGAAGAATGTCTGGAAGTTGAACCTTTCGATACCTCCAGTGCAGTTACCACAATCAGCTTATTGCCTTTTTTCTTTATGTAATCAGCCATTTCTATTGCAAACGGGTTTCTGCCGGAGTTCGATATGAGTATGAAAATATCATTCTCTCCTATGTTCACCTGGCGCATTAAAAACGGTGCATTTCCTTCCACACTCTCATACATTCCTTCTGCCTTGTCACGGATAAGCTTGCTTGGAATCAAACCTCCGGCTCTTCCGCATACTTCAATTGCACCTGCATAGGAATGCCCGCTTCCAAATGCCTGCAGAATTCCTCCGTTTCTGATAGAATCTGAAACCAGAATGGCCGCCTCATGAATGTGCTTCTGTTCAGATGCCTCCAGTTGGTCCATAATTTTTCTTGATTTGTTAAAATACTCCATTCCCATAATATCTCTCCTTACTGTATTATTTAATTTTCTACCGCACCACAGAACATCCCTGCCGTCTGCCGGGAACGGTATACCGTCTGTTTATCCTAAAAATCCAATTGCAGCAAAAATGATGGATGCTGCCATAACAATCAAGATTGCCTTCGTAGAAGTCATCTTTTTCTTTCCAAGTAAAATATAGATTGTTGCTACAACCAGAACCGGAACAAGGCTTGGCATAATCTGATCTAAAATGTCCTGTCCTGCCAAAGTCACATCTCCAGATGTAAAAGTTGCTGTTACATCTGCTCTGACTACAGTTGGAATCAAAGCACCCACCACGGTAATTCCAAGCAGTGTTGCCGCACTTGTCAATGCATCCAGCTTGTTTTTTGCAGAGGCAATTAATTTTGTTCCTTCTCTGTAGCCAATTCCTACTGTGAAATAACGGAACGCCATAATTGCAATGTTAACCAATATCCAGATAACAACACCTGTCACATTCCCCTGCTGCCCCATATAAGCAGCTATAGAACCGCAAATCGTCGGTATCAGGACTCCAAATATGGTATCACCAACACCGGCAAAAGGCCCCATCAGACCTGTCTTAATACCACTTGCTGTTTCAACCCCATCTGAACTGCTGTTTTTTCCCTCTGCCTCTGTTGCAGCATCAATGCCCAGTATAAATCCGCCCATATGTGGAGTTGTGTTAAAAAACTGCACATGATTCCTCATTGCTGTTCTTAAGTCATCCTCTTTTTTATATAATTTACGCAAAACAGGAAGTATGGAATAAAGGTAACCTATTGCCATCATCTTTTCATAGTTCCATGTAATCTGTGATGCCATAATCCATCTTTTGCTTACTCTGTTTATATCCCGGCTTGTAATCTTTTCCTGATTAGTCTTCGTATTCTCCATCTAACAATCCCTCCTGAACAACACCCTGATTTACTGCAACAATGTTCTGGCTTTTCGCTGCCTCTTGTTTAAATGCGATGATTGCCAATGCCACTCCCATGATTGCCACTCCAACCATTGGCACATTCAAATAAGCTGCTGCAATGAAACCGATGAGCAGATAAGCAATATAGTCTTTGACAGGTAGATATCTTAGCAGGATTGCTATGCCCACTGCAGGAAGCAGCCCTCCGGCTACTGACAGACCGTTCATCAGCCATTCCGGCATATGCCCTGTAATGGTATTTACAAGATTCTGCCCGAAAATCAGCATCAGGAATACCGGAATGGCTCTGGAAAGCCCCCACGAAAGAGCTCCCAGCCATGTATTCTTTGCGATTCCTTTAAAGTCCATCCTTTCTATTGCTGCCTCCACTCTCTTGGAAAAGAACACATTGGAAAATCTTGCAAGGACGTCCAGCTGCACCATTAAGAGCCCTACAGGCACCGCAAGTCCCATACCAAACTCCATTCCCTTTCCTGACGTGATTGCAAATACGGTCCCAATCATCGCACCAGTTACATAATCAGGTATGGAAGCGCCGCCATATGTTCCTACCCCAAGGATCATTAACTGAAGAGTAGCCCCTACTGCCAGTCCTGTTCCCATGTCACCCATGACAATACCGGTGATCGTCCCAATTATAACCGGCTGATTTGCAAATATAGATGTAGATAAGCCTTCACAAATAAAAAAGAATGCTAACAATGTCAATACTATAATCTGCCACACTTGAATTTCCATTCTCAATACCTCCTCACTTCATTTATGAAAGACGTGAATTTTTTCTTATCGTCATTGGGAACCATCTGAGCATAGACTTGTACGCCGGATTTCTCAATATCCAGAATATCCTTAATTTCTTCTTTCGTGCAATATATTGATTTTGTAATTTGTTTCCGTCCGTCTTTCACTCCCATGTTCCCAATGTTTACTTCCTTTACTTTGATCCCTGCTTCAAGCAGTTCATGGATTGTTTCCGTCTTTCTCACAATGAGGAATACTCTCTGTCCTGTGTATGCACCTTTGTTCAGCTTCCTCGCCGCAGAAGCTACTGACAGGACACTTAGCCTGATACCTGACGGAACTGCTGCCTGCAGAGCCCTTTTGCTGATCTCATCGCTTAAGATATCGTTGTCCACTATCATAATTCTTGTGACACCAAGGGTACGTGTCCAAAAGGTTGCCACCTGGCCGTGAATCAGACGTTCATCCAGCCTGAAATTCACAATACCGTTATTTTCCACCGGCTCAGCAGATTCAGCAACTTTCTTTGTCTTTTTTTCCGCAGATACCCCTTCTCCGGTAATTATTTCTTTTGACTGTTCCATTGCACTCTCCAGCGTATCACCTATACTCAATGCAATCAGCATACCCAGACATAGTCCTGATACCAGCGCAACAGATGGATACTCATGTCTTATGGTAATTGCTGCGTTATAAGGCGTCCCTCCTTTTATGTCGGTAATAATTGCCTGGCACTGTTCTGATCCTTTTTCCACAAGAATCTTTCTGTAAGCATTCTCAACCGATTCTTTTGTCATTTCTTCTGTAAAAGTCACAACTGTAAACTGAGGTGCTGCTCCAGAGATCATTTCACAGCTCTTTTTACAAGCCTCAGCATATTCGCCATGTGAAGCAATAATATAATACATAGCCCTTCCTCCTAACGTTTTCACTCAACACATCACGACTCTTTCAATAAAAAACGAATCTCCTCTCAAAATAAACTTTGTAACAGGAACAAAACTTCCGGTCTTTGTGCTGGCAAAACCTGCCGCAATGGAAAACAAAATAAAATATATAGACCGAAACATTCTTTAAAAAACCAACAGGCTCCCCATAATTCTACGGCTTTTAATAACCCTCTAACATCTTTTACTCCTTTCATGGCTGATTTAATCAATTTATAATGCATAATAACCTGGTGTTTATTATAAATATAATCACTTTAAAAATCTTTAAATTTCGCTTTTTGGAAACTTTTTTAGCTATTTCACCTCATTTATCCGAACAAAATTTAGCTATTTCTAACAAAAAAACAGACTCTCACATGAAAGTCTGTCTTTTCTCAGCTTATCTTTCTTTCTCTTTTCTGATTTTTCTGTACACGTCTACGATCAGATCCACAACTACACGTTCAATAATCAGATGATTCTGCACATCTGTTGTTAAATGATATAAGACCGGATACGTGATACAAGGGTCATACGCGGCCTCTTTGTTGGAAGTAATCAACGCTATCCGTCCCTTAGTTTTTTTTATAAATAATTTAGATGAATTTAAAGCTTTCAGCCCATCCCTGTAAATATACTGTCCGGAATTAGAAAATATAATAATCAGAGTATTCTCGTCTGCCTGATTAATAAATTGTTCCTGCTTTATATCAAAGAGATTCGTTTTTATATATTTCCTCTCCTCTGCAATCATATACATAAAATCCATAGCAACCGTTTCCGAATAAACGGCTCCGAATGCAGCAACCTTTTCATATTCGTAAAGAGCCTCTGCCAGTTTTTGAATCTGCTCCATATTAATTCCGGACAGAAAATTCTTAATATCACCAGAAAGGATTTTTAAATATTGTTCAATTCCTTTTGCTTCTATAAACTGGTTCATCGACAACTTTTGTTCATTTCCAGTATATATGCTTCTCTTTTTCTCATTCCTGACATTATCCCTAAACTCTTTGTAATCTTCAAAACCAAGGCGCTTTATGAATTTAGAAAGTGTGGACTTGGAAATGTGGCATTTTGCCGCAACCTGGTCAATCGGCAAAAACTCAACCTCGTATATCATATCCAGCAAACGTTTCGCGATATGTGCATCTGTAGAACCAAACTCACAATCATTCAGTAAATTCAACAAACGATAAGCAACAATATACATCCATTATCCTCCCATACCTCAGTATACTTCTCTAAAATTTTATCAATATCGTCTTTATTCATTTTTTCCAGCAGTTCTTCAACTCTGCTCTCCTCTAAAGTTGCAATTTTCCGCCGGAATGATGGTTGATCCTGGTGGTACACCATCCTGCCGCTCTGCTCGTTTGCTCCTTCCCTCAGTCTGGATATATTTGAAAAGGCGGCCTCCATTTGACATCATCAAAAATAGTTGTCAATGGTTGTCACCGCCTGCTTGCAGCAATTCTAAATTTTTTGTTAATCCTAATTATATGCGGGATAATAAACTAACTGTCTCAATATTCCGGGTTTTAGCTGGGATCATTCTACCACATTCCATTCTTTTACGAAAGTACTATTTTTCATTAAAGACCATCTCAACTGGAGAATTCAGACTTTTATAAATACTTCTATCTGATAACCTCTGACGATATCAGATGGATTCAAATACCTTCCTGCAAAACCATCAGCTTCATTGCAGCAGCTGATTTTATATAATTATATAAAACTGTGAATCAGATTCTTGAGTACGCTTTCCTCTGTTTTTTGTTCTAACAGTGGCAGTCCGTCTTTTAAAAGCCTGTTTTTTCGGTGAAACTCCGTTTTTTCTTCCCGGTATAGGATACCGGTGGGGATTTTTTCGCTGACTTCCATTGACATTTTAATGGCTTCCAGCCGATCCGTCGGGTCATAATCGTCACCAAGAGGCGCCGCCATTTTTTTATAATAGGCAAAGGTATTGATTTTGTTGAAGCTGATGCAGGGCTGCAGGATATCCACAAACGCATACCCTGGATAAAGGATGGCCTCCTTCATGATGCTTACCAGCTGCTTTGAATCACCGCTGAAGCCTCTCGCAACAAATCCCGCTCCCGAAGCAATGGCCAGGAGTACCGGATTTAAGGGCGTATTTCTGTTGCCGTCGGTCTGAACTCCCGTAATGAGTCCTTCACCGCTGGTGGGTGATGCCTGCCCCTTGGTCAGTCCGTATATCTGATTGTCATGAACAAAATGTGCAATATTGACATTCCTTCTTATGTTGTGAATAAAGTGGTTGCCGCCTTCGCCATAAGAGTCCCCATCTCCGGAATTTACTATGACAGTGAGCTTTTCATTGGCTATTTTGGCAGCAACTGCAGCCGGGAGGGCCCTTCCGTGAAGCCCGCAGAAGCTGTTGGCACTTAAATACTGAGGTGTTTTTGCTGCCTGACCGATTCCTGCCACCATCAGCACTTCATTTGGTTTTATGCCCAGCTCCTCCAACGCCGTTTTCAGGCTGTTTAATATGGAGAAATTTCCGCACCCCGGACACCAGGCTGTTTCATAAGTTGTGAATTTATCCATCTACTTGGAACCTCCTTCCAACACATGCTTTGCAATTTCTTCTCCGGATATCTGTCTGCCGTCATATTTCAAAATGCTTTTATGGCATTCTATGCCTGTCTGCTCCCTTATGAGGGAGGCCAGCTGGCCTGTGGCATTCTGTTCCACGTTGATTAAAGTCCTGTTCTTTGCATAGGTTTTCAGTTTTTCCTGAGGAAGGGGATAAATATCTCCAAACACCAAAGCGCCATAGCTTCCATTCCCATTTTTATTTAACAAGGATACGGCTTCCCTGATGGGACCATAGGTAGAACCCCAGCCCAGGAGAAGGGTTTCGCACTGCTCTTCTCCCATAAACTCCGGCTCCAACAATTCCTGGATAAGGCCCTTTAATTTTCTCATCCTCTTATCCACCATTTGATTCCTGACTTCCGCTGATTCCGTTATCCAGCCTCTTTCATCATGCTCATCACTGTCAGCGGCCACAAGATGGCTGGTCAGCCCCGGAATAAGCCTGGGAGAGATGCCGTCTTCCGTTATCCTGTAACGCAGATACTCCCCTTCCGCTTCTCTGGCATGACTGATCAGTTCCAAGCCGGAGGTATCAAAGGGCTTTACGCAGGCTGTTGTATCTCCAAGATACTGGTCACTGAGCAGTATGACAGGAAGCTGGTATTTCTCCGCTAAGTTCAGCGCCCGGAAGGTCTGATAAAAAGCATCCTCATGATTTCTCAAAGCTATGACCAGCCTGGGAAATTCCCCCTGTGATGCAGAAATAACGAATTTTAAATCGCTTTGCTCTGTTCTTGTGGGGAGACCGGTCGCCGGGCCGGGCCTCTGCACATCAACGGCCACCAGCGGAATCTCCGCAATGCCGGAAAATCCCAGCGCTTCCACCTTTAAGCAGAAGCCGCCTCCGCTGGTCCCGGTCATGGCCCTTGCTCCTGCATAGGAAGCACCCAATGCCATATTGACTGCAGCGATCTCATCTTCCGCCTGCTCCACCACGATCCCCGCCTCATGACCCACGGAAGCCAGATATTCCAAAACAGCCGTGGAAGGAGACATAGGGTAAGCGGAATAAAACTTAAGCCCTCCGGCCACCGCTCCAAGTCCCAGGGCCTTGCTGCCTGAAATGAGCATATAATCTTTATATCCTCCATCCAGATGCTTAAATTTCGCTTCAACAGCCGTGTATCCTGCTTCAGCCGCTTTTACATTGACATCAAGGATCTCTTTCTTCATGACACCTGCCATGACGTCAACCGCATATGTAAATGGCTCGCCAAAGAGCTTCAATACCGCGCCCACTCCCACGCTGCCGGAGGCCTTCACATTCCCCAGTTCTTTCGCAGTTTTATTCATGGGAAGCTTAATGACCCTGGAATCCCCATCCGGATAAGCAAAGCTGCTGTCACATAATATAA
Organism: Lacrimispora indolis DSM 755; assembly: GCF_000526995.1. Classification (NCBI taxonomy): domain Bacteria; kingdom Bacillati; phylum Bacillota; class Clostridia; order Lachnospirales; family Lachnospiraceae; genus Lacrimispora; species Lacrimispora indolis. The sequence goes on from NZ_AZUI01000001.1 coordinate 5,450,326, forward strand.
ATCCTTTGGCCGTCAGCTTATGCTTATGCAAATCAATGGTTTCCTCATTTAAGGCAACGATCCCATCTAAAACATCGCTGTGTGAGGTTATTTCCTCTGTCCCGAAACGAAGCAGGGAAAAATTGTGCCCGCCGCGCACGCGGGACATGAAATCTCTGGTGGTATAGATATAATAGCCGGAATGCTTCAGCAGCTTTTCCAGAATTGCAACCGTTGTGTCAATGCCCTGCCCGGCAGCGCCACCAATCAGAATATTATACATAGACTTTCCTCCTTTTGAATTTTGACTAATTATACCTTATTTTTGCATTATTTTCAACATTTCCCTTGCAATGCTTGAAACATTTGCATCAAATTTGTTAATTTTTTATTTATTACAGCAAAATATATTAAAATTCATAATTTAACAGACTGATCATCGGACCAACTGAAGGTAAAAAAACATCCCCACCTGAAAGTACAATGCTGTTAAAGCATTGATTCCGGTGAGGATGCTCCTATTTGATTTGAAATGGTTAAAATTAAGCATCAACCGACAGTTCCATGCTAAATATCATCAAAACATTAGTATAATCCTGTCATTAATCCAATACCAAGCATGCTTAAAGCTACTATTACACAAGAAGCAATAGACATAATTACTCCTATTTTTGCAAAATCTTTGATTGAAAAATAACCGGCCGAATATGCAATTACGTTTGTTGGAGTAGAAGTAATTAAAATAAATGCTTGAGAAGTTGCTAATGCTGCAGGGAATGCAATAGATAATGTAGGAACTCCAATAGTCATAGAAAGCTGTATAACAATTGGAATAACAATACTTGCAGATACTGTAGCACTTGAAAGAGCAATATTCATAAACGATATACTTAATACAACAATAAAAATCATCATAAAGGCGCCAAATTCACCTATGCTTCCTAATAAACCAAGAGCGATCCAGTTTGCAACTCCAGTGTTATAAAGTATCATACCAAGTGATATACCGGAAAGAACTAATATGATACTACTCCAGGAAATTTCTTTTTCAATTTCTTTGTATTTTGTTTTACTAACACCCGGGAAGAAAAAAAGCATTGTGGTAAAAATAACCGGCAATGAAATTGGAATTGAAACGCCTAATAATGCTGATACTTGAGGGGAAAATAGCCAAAGTAAAACTGTAATAACAAAAACAATTAGGGTTACTTTTTCATCACGACTGAACTTAGGTTGATTTTTTGCTTCTCTTTTAATTTCTTCATTTGTTTTTTTAAGATACTTAATTTCAGGTTTAAATACTAATAAAAGTAGACCCCATGCAACAGGAATATGTATTAATGAAATTGGAACTCCATATATCATCCAATCTAAGAATGTCATTTCAATTCCCGCCATATCTTTCATAAAACCAATTGCTAATGGATTTGGGCCATTTCCTGCAGGAGTTCCAAAGCCTCCTATTAAGCTACCCCATGCAACAGAAATGAGAAGAGCTTTACCAAAGTTACTTTCCATTGGCTTTACCCCTTCATCATCTAAAAGAGCTTTGGCCAAGGGCATAAGCATAGCAGCAACAGCCATATTTGAAATCCACATTGATAATAAAGCACCTACTGTTATAAAGCCTAATAAAACGTATTTTGTATTATTTCCGGTTATTGAAAGACAACTGATAACAATTCTTTTTCCAAGTCCTGATTTATTGATAAATGCACTGAGGATAAACACACCTATAAAAAACACAACAGTGTTATTTCCAAAACCTATTTGAACAATATTAGAAAAGGAATCAATTCCAGCCAATGCTAATAATACCATTGACAGTAAACCTGTAAAGTGAAAAGGTATTGCTTCTGTTATCCAAAGTATGAGAGAGAAAACTAAAATAGCCAGTGCTTTTTGTCCTTCAGCTGTTAACGGTGCATCCTTTATATCTGTAAAAGATGCCGGCAAGCTAATATTCATAATAAACATCAACACAATAATACTAATACCTATATAAATCCATCTTTTTAAATCTAAAGATAAACCATTTGATTTACCGGGTACGGTTTCCATTTTTTTCATTACCTATCTCCTTTTTTTACGTTTTTCTTCACAATATACAAAAAAAATGAAAGTTGTTTACTTGCCCATATATCGGTCCTTGTTGCAATCAAAATAGGAATAGATAAAGTTATTCATCCCTGATTTTTGTGCACCTTGACTTACCAATACGATTTGATAATACACCCCTAAAAATTTAAATACTAACTGATTATTGCTTTGACATTTCGTTTAATAGCTTTTCCGGGTTAGCCGGAAGTGAAGTTATACGCACTCCAACAGCATCATAAATTGCATTAATAATTGCCGGTATAGTTGGTAGTGGAGCCGGTTCTCCAATTCCTTTTGCTCCAAGGGGGCCAAAAGGATCTATCTCTTCCACTATGCTGGAGTGAAACATTGGAACATCCACACTGGTAGGCAGAATATACTTTGCAAAATCCTTATTTACAGGTATGCCTTCCGATAATTCAAAGTTTTCCATTATGGCTTGCCCAATACTTTGAACAGCACCTCCTTCAATTTGCCCTTCAATGCCTTGAGGATTTATTGCTCTTCCAACATCATGAGAAGCCCAAATACCAAGAACATGAACCTCTCCTGTAGATGAATCAACAGCAACCTCTGCAATCTGAGTTCCAAACACATATGCCTGCCAAGGCTTACCTTTACCATTTACAGGGTCTATGGCTTCATGATGAGCTGTAAATGTGCCTGAACCTAAAGGAACGATACCTCTAACCTTTTTACAAATATCTACAGCCTCTTTAAGTGAAAGATTATAATTGGAATGCCCTGGTACAAAAATTCTTCTGTTTTTCATACATATAGAGGTTGAATTAACATTCCAATATGCGGCAATCTCTCTGATGAATTTTCCTTTTACATCTCTGCAGGCGTTTAAAACTGCATTACCAATCATATAGGTTTGTCTGCTTGCTCCGGCATGAGCTGCTTCAGGAGCTCTTGCTGTATCATTGTCCCCAATGATAATATCATCAGGATACATTCCAAGTTCATCTGCTGCAATCTGTGTTAAAACTGTCAGAATACCTTCGCCAATCTCGGTAACACCGGTTAAAACTTTAGCAGTACCGCCATCATCAATTTCGACAAATGCACTGGCTCTATCAGCAGTTGCAGAACGTCCTATTGCATACCATGAAGTTCCGACACCACGGCCATATTTAAACCTTGATTTACAAAGTTCAAGTGCAGCCGGAGATTTAAACTCACTTCCCGGTATAAAGGGTTCTGCGACTTGATCACCTTTTAAATCTTTTCTCACTTGGCCTCTTATATTGGAAGGACCTGATTCCCATTTAGCCATTTGAGCACATTTTTTTAATGTTTGTGTATAACCTACCCTGCCTAATACTTGTTGAGTATGCGTTGAACTTCCATCCTTTAATCCGTTTAATAAGCGAAGTTCAATAGGATCAATTTCCAAACGCTGTGAACAAATATCAATGGTGGATTCAATTGCAAAAGTTGGCTGCAATACTCCAAAAGTTCTCATCGCACCGGAAGGAGTATTGTTTGTATAATAGCCTTTAGAAATAACCTTTACATGATCAATTTCATAAGGGCCTGCCCCTAACATGGCCGCTTTTGCGACAGTTCCTTTCGTTGAAAAGCAATATGCTCCTCCATCTGCTTTTATTTCAATTTCTATAGCTTGTATTTTGCCATTCTTTTTTAATCCAATTTTATGATGAATTAATACAGGATGGCGTTTCGCACTGCCAATCATGGAATCTTTTCTGGAAAAGACCAACTTCACAGGACGCTTTGTTTTAAGTGCGGCAAGAGCAAGAATTCCTTGATAAATCATGTCTTCTTTCCCGCCAAAACCTCCGCCTACAGGTGTCATAATAACCCTGATTTTGCTTATAGGCATATTTAAAATCTTTGCTAAAAGCATACGGTGCTGCGTAATATCCTGATCACATGATTTTACAACCAATACACCATCGGGATCTAAATATGCAAGGCCTGCTTCCGTTTCAAGATAGGCATGATCAACACATTGAGTTGAATAATCTTGTTCTATAATTATATCACTATTGCTAAAACCGCTTTCAACATCTCCTTTTATAACAGATGTTGTGCTAACCATGTTATTGGGATGATCATTATGAATTACTGATTTACAATTAATCGCCTCTTCAATGCCGGAAACTATGGGAAGTTTACTATATACAATTTCAATTAGTTTTTCAGCTTCTTCAGCTTCTTCTAAAGTTTCTGCAACAATAGCTGCAACCGGTTCGCCATAAAAACGAATTTTACTCTTTGCCAAAACAGGTTGATCATGATAGTAAACTCCGAATCCATCCTCCCCTGGTACATCCTCACTGGTAATAACAGCTTCAATACCGGGCATTTTTAATGCCTTTTCGTAATCAATACTTAAAATATCAGCATGAACTTCTTTGCTTCTGACAAGATGTATATGAAGCATTCTGGGCATCTTCATATCAGCTGCATATTCAAGAGCACCTGTAACTTTACCTTTCGCATCAACTCTTTCTGTACAAGAGCCGATTATCTTGTCGGTATCAGTAACAATTGGTTCTAAACAATCGACGCTTTTTTCATTATTTAATATATCCCTGGCCAATTCTATAGCATCCATTATTTTAGCATAACCTGTACATCTGCAAATATTTCCACTAAGGCTTCTTCTGATTTCATTTCTATCCGGATTTTTATTCTTTTTTAATAAAGATGTTGCTGCCATGATCATACCCGGAGTACAATAACCACATTGAACAGCTCCAACTTTCATGAAAGACTTTTGAATAATGCTTAATCCTTCGAGACCAATGCCTTCTATGGTTAGAATTTCACAGTTATTAGCTTTGATAACCGGTATCAGGCAGCTTTTTTTTAGTACTCCATCAAGTAAAACGGAACATGTTCCGCATTCTCCTGCATTGCAACCTTTTTTTGTCCCGATTAAATGAAATTCTTCTCTTAAAAAATCTGCAAGTCTCATGGACGGAGCAACATATTTACAAACTTTTCTTCCATTTACTTTCATTTCAATCTTTTCAAGTTGTGAATTCATAATCCTCCTCTCTTTATCATTTGAAAATTATATTTAATTTCAAATGATTGATTGTAAAATCGAAATAGACAACCAAATAAAAAAATCCACAGTAATTTTCCATGATGGTAGTATAGAGTTACGACACAACATCTGCCGAAGGAAAATTACTGTGGGCGCACCCAATTATATATAAAAAACGTAGAACGCAAGTGAGGAGCACTTAACTTTTACGGAACGAGGGCAGATACAAGCTCTAAAACGGCTGAAATATTGCAATTTACATTTACTTTTTTATTTCAGTACAATATTAATTTCAGCAAGTGATTCATAAAGACCATCTGGCAAAAAATTTCTAATAACCGTTTTTCTATACTCTCTTCTGCTTCGAGACTGAACAATATCAGATGGAATATATTTAACAATTTCATGAATAATTTCCTTTGAAATAAGGTTACCTTTTAAATTGTCTTCAATCTCTTTTAACCTTGCAGGAAGCGGACCAACTCCTCCAAACGCAATTCTCACATCTTCAAAATATCTACCTGTTTTATCAGCTTTTACTAAAAAAGCAGAATTCACAGCAGAAATGCATAAAGAACGCCTAAGCCCTACTTTTTTAAATGCACATCCATAATCTTTTAATATAGGACATGAAACTGAGTGGATAATTTCACCTTTAAATAATGCGGTTTTACCAACTCCCTTAATAAAATCAGCGATTGGTATATCTCTTTTGCAGATGCCTTGCTCATTCTTCATAATAGTATGAATGATTGCATCCATCGCTAATAAAGGCGGAAGCATATCTCCGGTAGGAGATGCATTGGCTAGGTTTCCTCCAACGGTTGCCATTTCTCGTATTTGCTGTTCAGCAAACCAGATAGCTGCATGCTTCATCAAAGGCACATGGTCAGTCAACCTGGGATCTTCTAAAAACTGTTGAATCCTGGTATTAGAACCAAATGTTATAAAATCATCTCTGGATTCTATAATAGAAAAATCTCCAATGCTGCTTATATCGACAGCAAATTTGGGATTACTAAAAACATTTTTTTCTTTTGCAAAAAGGTCTGTTCCTCCGGAAATAATATCAAAAGAATCATCATTACTTTCAATTATACTGAAAAGTTCTTCCTTTGATTTGGGCATATAATAGTCTTTGTATTGAAGCATGCAACTTTTTCTCCTATCCCGGTATCTTCACAACAACTTTGATAGCGTCATCAATTCTTTCTTTTGAATATTTCAGCGCTGTAAGCAAATCATTAAAACCAAATGTATGAGTATGGATTAGAGAAGCATCAAAATATTTTTCACTGATTAATGAAGCAGCTCTGTGAACAGCACTCTTACCTTCACCTCTAATACCAAACATAGAAATATTATTGCGAACTAAAGCTGCGACATCAACTTCAACAGGCTTTGACGGGAAAGCGGCTAAACAGATTTTTCCACCTCTTTTGAGCATCTTGGCAGCATCATTGATAGCACTTGCAGCTCCAGAGCATTCCAGTACATAGTGAACACCTTCACCGTTCGTAATCGTTTTAACTGCTTCAACTACATCTTCATTTCTGACATTTACCGTATAATCTGCACCAAGTTTTTTTCCAAGTTCAAGTCTGCTATCTCTTGTACCCGTCAAAATAACCGGACTCGCGCCTAAAGTTTTAGCAACCGCTACTCCCATTAAACCGATAGGACCCGGACCTGTTACAACCAGCGACTGACCTGCAAATAAACCGCCAAGTGCATCTAAGCCATACATAGCGGTTCCGGCTGTTACAATCAGTGTTGCTTCTTCATCTGTAACATTGTCTCCGACATGACATAAAGTATTAACATTGTTAATAGCATATTCAGCAAAGGCGCCGTCTGTTGTAAAGCCGTTAGCTCTGTGACCTTTGTCATTTCCTTCGTAATTTTTGCCATAGTTTAAGCAGGAGGTATACATACCTTCACGGCAACGTTCACATCTTCCGCATCCGGCATGAATCTCCACGGCTACTCTATCACCGACTTTATACTCATCAACGCCTTGTCCTAACTTTACGATAGTACCCATGTATTCATGACCCGGTGTAAACCCTTTATTGAAAGGTAAACCACCTTGAATCAAAGCAGGTGAACCACGTTCGATAATCTCTAAGTCAGTTGCACAGATCGCTACTGCATCAACTCTTACAAGTACTTCTGCTTTTCCGGGTTGCGGAACTGTTTTTTCTGTTAGTGTAAGCTCACCGGGGTTTCCCAAAACCCACGCTTTCATCTTCTCGGGGATTTCATACTTCATAAAAATATCTCCTTTTTAATGTTATATTTTACCTGTAGCAATTTGCATCTGCTACTAATAATTTAAACGGATCTACTATGTTGTTTTAAAAGCCAATTTCATGCTTCAGTTTCTGAACCCTTTCGCACCAATTGCCAACATTCCAATCTCCGAAAGCACCAAGACCGGACAATTCATCACTTCCGTAATATACAGGAACATGGATCAGGGACAGTCCATCATACTCATATGCCTGCTTTAAAGCTTTTTCTAATTCTTCTATGGTTTCTCCGCCATAGAAACCTTTCACACCTTTTACAGACTCTGCCATTTGTACGTAGTCAACAACCACTGCATCATCGGTTTTATATTCTTTGTCATACTGAGAGTATTGAAGACTGGTGATAGCGCCCATACGGCGGTTATCAAACAGGACAATCATACCTTTTAATTTATGTTGAACTGCATCAATTAAAATTTGAGGATTCATCATAAAGCTGCCGTCACCTGTAAAGGCCATAGGATATTCATTCTTCCCGGACAATGCAAAAGCAAGCATGGAAGAAACTGCAAAACCCATATAAGATGCACCGGTTTCTGTTATCGTTTGTCCGGGTTTTTCATCAGTCACAATTTGGAAACCATTTGCCTGAACATCACCTGCATCAAATATTTTAATGCATCCATACACATCAGCAAAATCTACTGCTTTTTTTATTGCAGCCGGTTCTGTTAGAATAGTTTTTTTCCATTTTTCATCTTCTAAAACAGGATTATCATATCTTAATTGTTTAAAAGAATCCCACTCGTTCCGTTTATTTATGCACTCTTTTAACCACTCAGGGTCAGATGATTTACTTTTGGCATTTTTTACCAGATCTATTAATTTCAGGATAACTTCCTGTGCATCTCCTTGTAAACGCACACTATTGTTATACTGACCCAAGTCATCATAATCACAATTAATATTAATGATTTTCCTTGCCTTTCGATAAGCAGTTCCGGAACTATCCCATTGACAAACGCCTCTTGCTCCAATGACAATCATTAAGTCACATTCATTCATAGCATAATTTCCGCAAATTGATCCTTTAGAACCGCCAACACCCATATTGCGCAATTTTGAATATGGATATAAGCCCGGGACCTGAGGGCCATGTACATATGCGGCATCGATGAGGTCTAAAAATTCCTCTAATACTTCAGGAGATACATTTGCAGCTCCGCCTCCGGTTTTAACTGTGATTCTGGTTGAATTACAGATAGACTCCAGTGCGTCATTAAAAAGATTTAAATCTGTACTTATGATTTTTGACTCCTGTGATCTTTGAGGAAACTCAAGCAAATTGCAGTCTTTCATCAATTTTGGTTGAATATTCATTGGAAGCAACATATAAAACGGTGATTGTTTTACACCCCCATTGACGGTAGCATCACCTCTTTTTAAAGCTGTAAAAACAGCTTCCGGGGTATGTAATGAATATGCAGATCCTAGTGTTGAAAAAAGACGAAGAAAAAGCTCTTGTTCTCTTTTCGGGATTTGCTGCATATTCGGTCCTTCACTATGACTTGTTTCATCTCCCATAAGATAATATACGCCAAGGCCATTGGACAATGAAACTAAGGATCCGGCTACTGCTTGTAACGCTCCTGGTCCAATAGAAGTAAAAACTGCCGAAACTTCATTATACTTCCATCGAAGCATCGATGCCACATGAGATGCTTCTACTTCATTGCGGACATTTACTGTCCTGATAGCATTTTCTTCTTCGTATATACGCAGTATTTCTCCTACATCTGTCATTCCATGACCAAAAATACCTATAAAAGTTCTGACACCTTGATTTAATAAGCCTAAAACAACAGCTTCACTGAGACTGATATCCTGAAATTGTTTTAAGCTGCCTGCTTCTACAGCTTTTTGTAAGGTGCCATAAGTTTTAATCTCTTTCGCACGTTTTCTTCTTTGTTCAATTATTTCATTCATACTTAAACCTCATTAATCCTCAATATATTTTTGTAATAGAGTTTGTGTTTTTTTATCTAAGACACTGATAAAACCAGGGAAACAGGCAACTGCTTTTACAATTTCATATGGCATATCATCAAGTATTTCAAGAAAAGGTCTATGGGCAATTTGAGAAATACGTGAAAGAGTCTGTCTTGACTTTTGCTGTGATTCTTTTCTGGTTTCAGGATAGCCGCATCCACTTTCAACGCTGAAAATCCGATCAAAGATAAAACGAAGATTTACATCTGCCGCCCAGCCATAACCTTGATTTAAGGGTAAAGAAATACAATTTCCTCCATTGATTTGTGTGAACAGCCAGGCGTCTAAAGAAGTAGAAATCAGTCCGCAAAATACTCCCGGATACTGCATCGCAGCATTTAAATATCCTTGTCCTGTCCCACAGCCTCCAACAACAAAATCAACTGAGTCAGAGTTTAATAACATCGCTGTCATTAACCCTGTATGTATATATGTCAGTTCCGGCAATTCTGGATTTCCGGTCATACCTAAATTTAAAACTTCATGTCCCCGGCCTTCTAATGCCTTAATAATATCACTGTTTTTTTGTTGAGCGCTTACTTCATTGATTACTGCGATACGCATAAATACCTCCTTATTATTCTTGATAGTTTTAATCGGTATTTTTAATTAATTCTTCTGTTCTGTCTGCAATATCCTGAACATTCATTTTCAGTTTACTAAATATGGCTTCATCATCACCTGACTCAAGAAAAATATCCGGAAAACCAATTCTAAGCAGAGGACAACAATGTTTTTCTGTTAATACTTCCGCAACAGCACCGCCAAGACCGCCAATTCTGCTATGATTTTCAACAGTTATAATTCTTCCGCATTCTCTGGCTGCTTTAATAATTATTTCTTCATCCAACGGTTTTATTGTTCCCATATGAATCACACGAACATTAATTCCTTTTTTCCGCAGCAGCTTACCGGCTTCTAATGCTTTTGGACTCATCATCCCGGTTGAAATAATTGCAGCATCCTTTCCATCCATGAGCTCAACACCTTTTCCTAATTCCATCTTATAAGACTCCGGAAAGATAGTAGGAACAGGACATCTGACAGTTCTTAAATAGACCGGTCCCGGTGTTTCAAGTGCTAAGCGGACAGCAGCTGCAGTTTCAATCGCATCACTTGGATTTAATATTGTCATATTTGGCATGGCTCTCATAAGTGCCATATCAGCTACAGATGAGTGTGTCGCTCCGGCTCTGCCCGTCGGAAGGCCGACATAAGCAGCATTAATTTTAACGTTTAATTTTGTATATGCAACCGAAACACGAATTTGATCAGCCGCACGTTTTGCTAAAAAGACAGCAAAAGCAGAAACAAAAGGGATACAGCCAACAGACGCCATTCCGGCTGCCATTCCAACCATATTTGCCTCCGCAATTCCACATTGGATAAATCTTTGTGGATATTGTTCTCTAAAAAGATGTGTTTGTGTTGAAGGACATACATCCGCATCTAATACATGAAGCATAGGATATTCATCAGCGAGGTCTACTAAAGCTTTTCCAAAAGCCACTCTTGGTGCAACCATATTATTCATACTTATCTCTCCAATTCTTTCATAGCCAAGGCATATTCCTCTTTATTAGGAGCCTTGCCATGCCAATGGTAATCATTTTCCATAAATGAAACGCCTTTACCTTTGACAGTCTTTGCTAAAATCATAACAGGTCCTTCATTTGATAAGTTTTTAGCATGTTCAAGTGTTGATACAAGCTCTGTCATAGAGTGTCCGTCACATTCTAAAACAGTCCAGTCAAATGCTTCCCATTTTTTCTTTAAGGAACCCAGTGAGAGAGTTTTATTTACTTCTCCCGATAATTGAACACCGTTATAATCGGTAATACCAATCAGACCTTTTGTTTTATTTGCCCCTGCATACATAGCAGCTTCCCACACTTGACCTTCTTGAGATTCTCCATCGCCAAGGAGTGTATATACATAAAAATCTAAATTTTTTGCATCTCTGCCGGTACACATACCTATACCTAAGGATAAGCCTTGACCTAAAGATCCGGATGAAATATCAACCCCCGGTGTTTTGTGCATATCCGGATGTCCTTGGAGAATAGTTCCTTCTTGATCAAAAGTCAAAAGCACTTCCAATGGAAAGAAACCTCTCTTAGCCAATGTACAATAATATCCGGGTGTTGAGTGTCCTTTGGAAAGGATAAAACGATCTCTGTTTTCCATTCTCGGATTGCTTGTATCTATATTCATTATACGAAAAAATAAGGCAGTCAGAATATCGGCTTCGGATAAAGAGCCTCCGGTATGACCGCATCCTGCATTAAAAATTGTCTTTAATATGTGACGTCTGATATCAATAGCCGTAGCTTCAAGATCAGGAATACTCATTTTATTCATAATTTTACTCCTAGCCTATTTAAGACTTATCATTATAATCGGTTTATGTTGCGACTATCCTTATATTGTACCATCCCATGTTGACACTTCGGTCTGATGGATCTCACCTTCATCAAACCAATGACTCGTTACTACTTTCGTCTCTGTATAGAAACGGTAGCCGTCTTTTCCAAGGCAGTGTAAATCGCCTATAAAAGATTTCTTATGTCCCGAGAATGGGAATGCACCTACTGGGACGGGAATACCAACATTCACACCAACCATGCCGCCATCTGTGTATCTTGCAAATTCTCTTGCATAATATCCGTTTTGCGTAAATATAACAGAGCCGTTTGCAAATTCATTGTGATTCATAAGCGCCAAACCTTCATCAAAGTTTTTCACACGTTTGATACAAAGTACGGGACCAAATATTTCGTTGTCTCCAATTGTCATATCCGGTTTGATGTGGTCTAAAATAGTTGGCCCGATATAGAATCCGTTCCCGAAACCTTCCACCTTCACACCTCTTCCGTCTAACGCAAGCGTAGCACCTTCTTCCAAACCTTTTTCTATCCAGGAAAGTACGGATTTCATATGAGACTCATTGACTACAGGGCCCATTTTTGATTCTTTATCATACGCAGGACCCACTTTTATTTTAGAGGCCAAATTCACAATTTCTGCAACCAGTTCATCCGCAATTGCTTCTTCCACAACCACTACAGGCAATGCCATACATCTCTCTCCGGCACAGCCAAATGATGCATTGATGATGCCTGCGGCCGTCCTCTTAATAGGCGCATCCCTTAAAACTAAAGCATGATTCTTCGCTTCGCACAAAGCCTGCACTCTTTTTCCGTGAGCTGCTGCCGTGGAATAAATATGCATCCCCACGCTTGTAGAACCGACGAAACTGATACCTTTGATGTCTTCATGTTTTAATAAGATTTCTGCTTCATTTCTTGAACAAGTTACAATATTAAGCACTCCGTCAGGTAATCCGGCCTCTTTATATAATTCAGCAATCCTCATACACGTCTGCGGTGTAAATGTAGCCGCTTTTAATACGATTGTGTTACCGCAAGCGATACACATAGGTGTCATCCATCCCATAGGAATCATTGCCGGAAAGTTGAAAGGAACGATTCCCGCAAATACACCCAACGGCTCCCTGTATAATACAGTGTCATATCCGGAGGACGCATCCATAAGGCTTTCACCCATCATAAGAGACGGCGCTGCGATTGCTTGTTCCGTACCTTCTTTTGCCTTTAAAACATCTCCTTTTGCTTCATCCCATGTCTTTCCATTTTCTGTAGCCAAGAGATGCGTCAATTCATCCATGTGCTCAATCAGTAAGTCACGTAATTTATATAAAATTTGCACTCTCTTGATAACCGGTGTACCGGACCAACCGGGATAGGCCGCTTTTGCCGCAGCTATTGCTTCTTCAACCTCCTGTGCTGTACAAGTCGGAACTTGTGCAATCACCTCTCCCGTACTCGGGTCAAACGCATCCAAATATTTTGTTGTTTTTGATTCTTTAAACTCTCCATTGATAAAATAAGGTAGTCTTTTCATTGATATACAAAGCCAGTCCCTTCCGCCTTTCGGCAACTTATAGTCAGTAATCACAAAGCTTTAAATGCAAAAAACAAAGAAAGTTTTGTACTATACTTAATTTAGCACAAAACTTTCTTTGTTTCCAATACTTAATTTATCATAAATTTATAATAAATTTGTTATCATTGGCAAAATATGTATGTTTGCATTAGCTAAAAGCACGGTTCATAGTTGTCGGAAGTTTCAAAATAGCGGATCAAATAGTCCCTGAAGTTCTTAGCGGACGAAGACAAGTAATCATCCTCTCGCCACGTCAAATTTAAATAGCTGTAACACCTGGGAAATGCAACAGGAAGCAAAGAAATATTATCACCGCCCAATACTTTGCCCCAAGTAATAGAAGGGGTAAAGGATACTCCCAGCCCTTTTTCAATAAAATTTTTTACCGTTTCCGGACTATTACTTTCCAGAATAATTTTGGGCTTAAAGTTCACCATTTCACAATAAAAGTCAGTTATCGTACGGATACTTTTGCCTTTTTGCAAGCAGATAAAATCCAATTCAGATAAATCATGTAAATTTATTGCTTCTTGATCTGATAAGGGATTGCTTTTAGGCAGGGCAACTAAAATTTCTTCTCTAAACAACGAACATGCGCAAGGATGATCGAAGATCGGATGAGCAGTAGAGTATAAAAATAAATCATGGGCGGCATTTGATGCTGTTTTATAATCCCCATGCAAAATTTTAAATTTAGTCGTTGGGTAAATTTTGTTAAATTCCATTATAATTTCAGGAAGTATTTTTGATGCCGATGACAGAGAAATAATGACTGTGGTGTCAAAATCTTTTTTACTCTCCTCAATATCTGTAGTAATACCGTCAAGCTCCTTAAAGACCCTGTTTGTTCGTTCTAACAGTATTTTGCCATATGTATTTAGCTTAATGTACTTGCCTACTCGATCAAAAACCGCCACACCCAATTCATTTTCTAAATTATTGATTGTCCGGCTCAATGAAGGCTGCGCAATATGAAGTTCATTAGCAGCCTTAGTGAAATGTTCCAATTCCGCAATTTTTTTAAAATACAATAATGATTGAAGATCCATATTTACACCCCCTCATGTTTCAATGTACTGTAAAGTTACATAGCCCTATTTTTATTTAAAACCTTATATTTCAAAGGTTATACCACTTTTTTAAATAAAAACTCAACCTTCCTACACTAAAAACGGGAATTGTTCCTTAAAAGATCAATACTTTAGCTCACAAAGCAGCATTCAAAAAACGGTTTGTACATATTCCAAAGCTTTTTGCAAATAGTTTGGCAGATGTTGAATAAAGCTGGCTGTATGTGCGTTCAGTACGTCGCAGTAATGGTTTTGGGCTTCATAAAACCATTGGTGATTCTTGCGGAAGGCAAGATTTCCACAATTTATAGTTTACTACAATATTCGAGATGTTTCAATATAAACATTCAACCACCAAAAAGTGTCAGAATTGAATTTTCAAATTCCATTCTTTCAATCTCCTTTTGGCGTAACTTCAAACAGCCCCTTTTATTTTTTATATCCTCTGACAAATTCCAGCACCTGCCGGTATATTCCCATTTCATCCAACTGATACTTTTGCAATAATTCCTTTGCCGGTCCGGACTCACCAAACACATCCTGGATTCCTATTTTCTTCACCGGAACCGGGTATTCTTTGCACACGGCATCACAGACCGCACTTCCCAGTCCGCCCACAGTTGAATGCTCTTCAACCGTAACAAGCTTCCCGGTCTCTCTGGCTGCCCTGCAGATAAGTTCCTCGTCCAGCGGCTTGATAGTATGGATATTGATGACTCTTGCAGAAATCCCATCAGATTCCAGACGCTTTGCTGCTGCAAGTGTTTCCCACACTTCAAGGCCGGTGGCAATCAACGTCACATCCGTTCCTTCACGCAGCACAACACCCTTTCCCAGTTCAAACCTATAATCCGGCGTATCGTTGATCACAGGAACTGCCAGACGTCCAAACCGCATATATACCGGTCCTTCATATTCCGCCGCTGCCTTTACCGCTGCTTTTGCCTCTATGTCATCTGACGGGCAGAGCACAACCATCCCCGGAATTGTCCTCATCAGGGCAATATCCTCGTTGCACTGATGTGTGGCTCCATCCTCCCCGACAGAAATACCTGCATGGGTAGCCCCGATTTTCACATTCAGGTGGGGATAACCGATGGAATTCCTGACCTGCTCAAACGCCCTGCCTGCCGCAAACATGGCAAAGGTGCTTGCAAACGGTATCTTGCCCGTGGCAGCAAGACCGGCAGCAATTCCCATCATATTGCACTCTGCAATCCCGCAGTCCACATGACGCTCCGGATATGCCTTTTTAAAGATTCCGGTCTTTGTTGCTGCCGCCAGATCCGCATCCAATACAACGATTTTATCATTTGCCTTCCCCAGTTCCACCAGAGCATTGCCATAGCTTTCCCTGGTGGCAATCTTCTTTACAGCAATTTCCTTTATCTCAGGCATAATGCTTCACCTGCTTTCTCCAAATCTGCCATCGCAATTTCATACTGCCCGTCATCAGGCGCAGTCCCATGCCATGCTACAGAGCCCTCCATAAAAGAAACTCCCTTGCCTTTTATGGTTTTCGCGATGATGGCTGTTGGCCTCCCCTTTGTCTGCCTTGCTTCCTCAAATGCATGCTCGATCTGTTCAAAATCATGTCCGTCAATATTGATGACATGGAAATTAAACGCCTCAAACTTTTTGTCAATGGGATATGGAGAGCAGACCTCATCAATAGAACCATCAATCTGAAGTCCATTATTATCGACGATAACCACCAGATTATCCAGTTTTCTATGGCCGGCAAACATCGCTGCCTCCCAGACCTGTCCCTCTTCTATCTCCCCGTCTCCAAGAAGGGTATACACCCGGTATGGTTCTTTGCTCAGCTTTGCAGAAAGCGCCATCCCCACCGCTGCTGAGATTCCCTGTCCCAAAGAGCCGCTGGACATATCCACCCCCGGAATATGCTTTCTGTCCGGATGCCCCTGTAAGTAGGAGCCGGTATGGCGCAGGGTCTTTAAGTCCTCCACCGGAAAAAACCCCCGGTTTGCCAGGGTTGAATAATACCCCGGTGCCACATGGCCTTTGGACAGCACAAACCGGTCCCTGTCTTCTTTTGCCGGATGTTCCGGGTCAATATTCATCTCCCGGAAATAGAGCCAGGTGAACAGGTCTGCCGCCGACAGCGAGCCGCCGGGATGACCGGATTTTGCACTATGTACTGCGGTCACTATCCCTTTGCGGATTTCATTTGCCGATTTTTCCAATTCCAGATAATTCCCCATCTTCTCTCTCCTCCCAGCTTACTCTCCAAAAACAGCACGGTAATCCGCCTTAAATTTTTCAATCCCCTGATCAGTCAGCGGATGTTTTGTCATCTGTTCCAGTACGCCGTACGGAACCGTGGCAATATCCGCCCCTGCAAGCGCACAGTCAATTACATGAATGGGGTTCCGCACACTGGCGGCAATAATCTCCGTTTCAATCCCTGAGATATTGAACATATCTGCAATGGTCCTGATTAGGTCCATTCCTGGCTGGGAGATATCATCGAGACGTCCCAGAAACGGTGATACATAAGTGGCACCTGCCCGTGCTGCCAGCAGCGCCTGGTTTGCACTGAAAACCAGAGTCACATTGGTTTTGATTCCCTCTGCGTTCAAAACCTTCACCGCTTTTAAGCCTTCTACTGTCATGGGAATTTTAACAACCATGTTTGGATGGATTGCCGCAATCTCACGCCCCTCTTCAATCATTCCCTGGGCATCTGTCGTTGTCGCTTTTACTTCTCCGCTGATTGGTCCGTCTACAATAGAAGTAATCTCACGGATCACTTCCACAAAATCTCTGCCTTCCTTTGCAATCAGTGACGGGTTCGTTGTTACCCCGCAGATAATCCCCATATCATTTGCCTTTTTGATATCCTCTACCTTTGCTGTGTCAATAAAAAATTTCATTTTTCTTCCCCTTTCATTCACCTTAATATTATTTTCATTTTATGTATTAATTCATTTAATAAATACATTCTATTAAACAATAACATCTTTTATGAAAATGTCAATAGGTTATTTCCACTTTCTGAACCGGCCAGCCAAAAAAAACAGCATCAAAGTCATCTCTCGCGCAAACGTTCCATGACTTCAATGCTGTTTCAGCATAATTCCAATATTCAATTCTATATAAACTGTCCCGGGCTGTCAAAGACCCTGTCAATCGCCACGATAGCCCCGCCGGTTAAGATGGGGTCCCCCTGGTATGTGCTGATGGAAAGGGTAAGCTCTTCCCAGACATCCGGCAGAATCCCTTTCTGCACCGTCTCCCGCACGGTCTGCTCCATCAATTCCGGGTTTGGGCGTGCCATATCGTCACCGATAATAATCCGGTCCGGGTTAATCACATTGACAATATTTATGATTCCCACGCCAAGGCTCTCGCATGCTCTGCGGTAATGCTCTGTATAGGCTGTATCGCCGCTTCTGATTCCCTGCTCCAAATCCTCAAAATTACAGCCTTCCATACCGGCCCGCTCCCCATACACTGCCTTTACAAGCTCCAGCGAAGAAGCGTAGCGTTCCAGGCAGCCTCTGTTTCCGCAGGCACATGGCTTTCCGTTTCTGTCTATGGTCATATGCCCAATCTCACCCGCTGTCCCCAGCGTTCCTTCGTAGATTCTGCCATTCATCACGATTCCAGCACCAATCCCCTGACCAGCAGCAATGTAAACCAGAATATCATCATGATAGGCGTCCTTCAAATCCCACATATGAGCATAGGCTCCGGCATTTGCATTGTGTTCTAAGAACACCGGGATATCCATCTCCCTGTCAAAAAATGCTTTCAAATCAATATCTTTCCATATATCCGCACCCGTTATCAATGCAATACGGTTTTTCTTCGCAATAAAAGGCCCCGGTACTGCAAGCCCCGCAGCCAGCACAGTGTCCTTCCCATACTGCTGAATCATCAGGCACATCCGCCCCGCAATCTGATTTAAGATTTCTTCCGCACCGGGCTGTTTTTCCGGCTCGAAATCCACGCGCTCCTTCACAATCTCCTTACCCGTCAAATCAAACAGTCCCACACTGTAATGCTTTCTCGCAAGCCGCACGCCAATGACCCGGTAGCCGTCAGGATTGATGGACACTCCAATCGACCGGCGCCCTTTGCTGCCATTTAAGAAACCAACCTCCTTTACGATTCCCCAATTCAGGAAATCTTTCATGATGTTTGTCACAGTCGCCTGTTTGAGCCCTGTAAGTGCCGCCAGATGTGCCCTGGAGCATACGCCTTCTCTTCTTAAACTTTTTAAAAGGAGAGACCGATTCATCTCCTGTGTCACATCCTGGTTAATTCCCCGGTTCTGATTCATTCCGTCATCCTCGCCGCTCTATAATATGCATCAGATATAGCTTTTGTCAGTATTTTATATTATATCATGTTTTTTTGATATACGTCAAATATGTGGCCCTTCTTTCATGTTCTCTTTTATTATCAACTAAACAATTTTATTCCGATTCCTGCTGTAGCGGTAATTCCTGTGGTTGGCCTTGAAAATATCATTCAGTTCTCTTGGGCTTCCACATTGTTCCCCATAAATACAGCCCTCCTGTACTCAAATGCCTCTTTTAACCCTTCAAAATCCAAATAGTCCTCAATAAATTGTTTGCGCAGTAAGTGAAAAGGAATAAACTCGTTATATTTACCGTCAATCTGCACTTTCTCAGGTAAAGGAAGCTCATATAAATCCAGATCAGATTTTATAATATCGGAAATAATATATTCCAATTCTTCTTTCGTTCCAGTAAAATTCACCTCTAAATAGACACAAGTAATCCAAGGATGTTTACTTCTTATTTTCCTTTTCAACAACGCGTAGTGAAGAGTTAATAGCTGTCGTGTCCCCACCCAAGGGAATACCGCGTATTTTATATCGGAAAGAGGGGTAACCAGATTTTCTAAAATACCGCTATTTCGAGCAATGTATTGTATTTCCGTTAATCGTTCACGGCACCTCTCACTCAAGTACGGATATGACATATCACCCTGAAGAATGCCGCGGACCTTTTTCACTAAAACAGTATGCAGCTCTGCATCGAAATCCACGTCCCAGTCAACTACAGAAATGCCTGGTACCTTTTTAACAAAAATAACCTTTGATTTTGTATTGACATCAACTGTTTCCCATGTCATGCCCGCCAATGCAAAACGGGTACCAACGGGGTAAATCTTATCAACAGTACCGATTGTGCGGTTTTCATCTTTAACAAGCAAATATTCCGGCGCAAGGAAAACCGTGAGAAAATGATGACTATTTACAATCTTTTCTCCTTCTCTGCCGATCATCAAGCCCCCATGTTCTGTTCGCTGTAATTGCTCAATATTGATAAGATGAGTCAATAACTGTTTATAATCCTCCTGGGAGATATGGCGAAAGCAGCCCAAAGTAAGGATAGCCTGCGCAAGAGCTGCAGGGGACAGTTCACCACTGCTTTTTAAGTGGCTCATCGTTTGATGGTACAGAAGGTTATACGCATGATGATGGGGATAAATCGGTTCTATCCAATGGTCCTTTATATACAGCTCAATAATAGCAATCGTTCGGATAAACTCCCAATTGATAGGTCCCAGTGTATCAGCTGGATTAATTCGGATATCTTCAACAAAAGTGAATAGCAGTTGCGGAACCTGACCTCGGCGTCCACATCTGCCAAGACGCTGTGCAAAGCTGGAAACGCTAAGAGGGGCGCCGACCTGTACCGCCTGATCCAGCGAACCAATGTCAATACCTAACTCCAATGTAACGGTTGCACCGGTGACAATTTTTTCATCACTTGATTTCATCTCATCTTCTGTGTTTTCGCGTAGCAGCGCAGAAACATTTCCGTGATGAACCCGGTAAACATCAGGCGCTTTTTTTTGTAACGCAATTTCACGAAGATTCGCCATAACAAGTTCGGTTTCTTCCCGGCTGTTTGTAAAGATGATAGTCTTTTTATCAAGCGTCATTTTAAATAAATATTCGTAATGCTCACGATCACCCATATTCCCGCCTGTTACAACCTTGTTATCGCTTGCGTCGCTGTCAGCGGTATCACGCTCATCGTGTAGGTTAATAAATCGTTCCACATGAAGTTTGATACGCTTCTTTCCATCTTCCGTTATGGGAGCAGCGCAGTTACGGCCGGTTCCTGTGTTGAGCCAGTTCTGAGCGAAAGACACATCACCCAGCGTTGCCGAAAGGCCGATACGCCTTGGATTTACGCCAGTCAGCTTTTGAAGGCGTTCTAAGATGCACAACAGCTGAATACCGCGTGCATCGCGCATAAACTGATGTACTTCATCAATAATGATAAACTGCAAATCAGAGAACATTTGGAGGCAAGCGCCACGCTTGTTGGTCAGAAGGCTTTCAAGTGATTCCGGGGTGATTTGGATAATCCCTTCCGGATGCTTGATTAACTCATTTTTCTTGGTTTGTGATGCGTCACCGTGCCATTTGCAGACAGGAATATGTGAATCAACAAGTAACTGGTCAAGGCGTTTGAACTGGTCGTTAATAAGAGCTTTCAGCGGTGAAATATACATTACGCCTACCGAACGGGAAGGTTTCTCATACAGTTCCGTAAGCACAGGTAAAAAAGCCGCTTCTGTTTTTCCAGAAGCTGTGCCGGAGGAAAGCAGTAAATTGTCATCGCTGCCCCAAATGACCTCGCAAGAGGCAACCTGAATTCCACGTAATTCCTCCCATTTGTTCTGATATATGAAATCCTGTATGAAAGGAGCAAGTCTGTTAAATACATCCATCTTAGTTTACACCTCGAAATTTAAAAAATCACTGTGTATGGTTTCATCGGACAGACCACCTTTGGCCATTTCAAAGCTGTTGCTGCCTAAAATATCAGACACACTTCTATTTGGGTTCTGATACAGAATATTGACAAGTTCAATGAAATCACGGATGATTTCTCTCGGAGTGATATGTGTGCCTGCACCAACACGATTATATTCCACTGTCAGAAAGTACAGTAAATCCTCATGACTCATGGTAGGTGTATAGTTGTATAGCTGTGCATGAATGTCCCGCAGTTTTTCAACGAGAACATACACCTCTTCTTGCGTAAGCATTTGCAGCCTGATTATGGGAGCGGTTAAGTCCTTCATCTCGTCAGTGGCAAAATGTCCTTCTGCAAGGCGGGACCGAAGGGCTTCATAACTGAACAAACCTCTGTATTTATCTTCAATGCACTGAGGTGTACCGCCGATTAAAAATCCAATATGCTTTGCTTTGCCCTGTAACACGTCGTTATACATAGTCAGAATTTTTTCATAATTGTTTTGTCTTGTGATGGAGTTTGGAATCTTATAGATATTGACAAGTTCATCAATGAAAACCAATAGTCCTTTATACCCGGCGTTTACTAAAAAAACAGCAAATATTTTCAAAAAATCATACCATGTTTCATCCGTAACAATGAAATTGATATCCAAATCTGCCTTTGCTTCTTTGCGGGATGCATATTCACCGCGAAACCACTTCAGTACATTTGATTTCATTGCGCCATCATCTTGTTGGTAGGCTCTCCAGTAAGCAGCAACTGCCTTGGCGAACTCGAAACCGTTGACCATACCCTCAAGAGAACCGGCTACGGCATATATCTGTTTTTCAACTAATCGATTGAACGCTTCGCCTTCTGCTTCGGACTGTGCTCTTATAGACGCCTGTATTCCTGATATCCATTTTTCCAAAATCAACGGCAGTGCACCGCCATCCGGCTTTGATTTCGTTGAAAGGTTTTGGATCAGTTCTTTGTATGTTGCAAGTCCCTGCCCTTTTGTTCCTGCAAACCGTCGTTCAGGTGAAAGGTCGGCATCAACCACTGCAAAGCCTTTTGCTGTAGCATAATTGCGTATGGTTTGAAGTAAAAAGCTCTTACCGCTGCCGTACTTACCAACAATAAATCGAAAAGAAGCACTTCCATCCTCAATCATTTCAATATCATGTAAAATTGCTGCAATTTCCTGTGTTCGCCCTACGGTGATGTATTCAAGTCCTATGCGGGGAACGACACCGCCCTTTAATGCATTTATCAGTATATTGGCTATCCTTAACGGCAATTTATTTTCCATTATATTACACCATTTCCTTAATTTTATTTATATATTCTTCATATATAGTCGGACTATCGTCAAGTTCAAGAATGTTATCACCGATTGTGTCAATCGCCTTTTCATTAATACTGTCAGCCAGCACTTCCAGCATAACTCCGTTGGCATCTGCAAAATGCTTCAGATTTGTATCCCCTTGAAGTATTAATTTAAGCGCATTCACTTCTGTTTCGCCGAGTATATGAAAAAGACTTGTCCAATTGTCCTGCCTTGCTGCAGAGACATCGGCTAAAACAGTTTGCGATATAACAGGACTAGTCTCTACTGTGCTTGATTCAAAAAACATCATAGGTTCGGTATCTGGCACGATTAGTTTTTCCTGAGTGTTATCAGCTTCAAGTCTTATTTTATGAAGAGAAGTTTCATCCACGGATACAACAATTTTTGTCGCTTCTTTGTAATACTCATTCACCGCTTCGTGAATTATATTTTTAAGGGAAAGGCCCACAGATTCAAGCTTTTTTATAAGCTCTCTGTCAACCGAATTAATATCAGCAGACAGCTTGTGTTTGAATTTTGTAACTTTTCGTAACTCGGATTCTGTTTGTTTCATAATATAGCCAATGAGCTGCCGACCGCTATTCATAGACAGCGTGGAGCTAAAAGACCAATTGTTTTTAGAACATATATATATTTCTTTATCGGAAAACACAACTTTCTTATCCGGTATCTTAATCGCTGAATAAAACAATGCATCCTTAAAAGGCGTCCATACAGACATCTTATTTGTCGGATAAAAAATCAAATCGTCAAAAATGATACCAGCTCTATTAAAAATAATTCTAATTTTATGGATTACTGTACAAAAACAATCTCTGAGCTGCCCTTTTGTATCGTCGGTAAAAAAAACTGATTTTCTGATATCATACTTTGAAATATTGCAAAATAAATCAAAGTTGTCGTTCATGTCTGTTTCGTACAGGAATACTTTGGCATAATGTTCTTGCAGATTATTTTCACAGACAAATTCCTTAAATGGCTTGGGGAGGTCATAATAAATATGATAGTCCTTTATCCATTTAATCACATATTTATCAATCGAAGAGTTAAAACGCTTGAAAGCTCTCCAGAAAAACATAAGCTTATCAAGTCCTTCCTGAGAATCAACCACTCCGATATTGTGAATCAGCTCGTAAATATAAACAAAAGCATATGATAACGAAACGTTTGTGACATTACCTTTCCTTATATCAGTCCGCCATGTGAAATATGTTCTGAGCTGTGCATAACTCATTTGCTGGTAATAAGGAAAGTAGTTTGAAAACTCTACATAACCATTGTAATCATCCTCGTAATCCTTCATAAAAACAGCTTGTTTATAGAATACTTTGGAATTATTAATCCGTGTTTGTTTGTCATAAAAATGAGAATTGAATTTAAAAGGAATCTGGATATCTCTTGCTATTTGTCTCATTTCATTAAATATCTTACGATTCTCATCAACGACAGGATTTACTGCTTGTGCCTGAGGTGCAGAAAATGTCTGATTGCGGTTTGTTCCTCCATCAATTTCAATCTCAGCAAAAGCCTCATCTTCAGGGGAAACAGAAGTGACATTTTGCAAAAACTGCTTTAATTGATTTTCCTTTTCTTCAAAAAAAGAAATTTGTCCCGGTATTTTTACAGGTTTATATTTCTTGTCATTTTTGTTCATACGCATTTTAATTACGAGAAATACCCGCTGCCTCCTTTTTTTGATTTAAGCTGCCTCACTTAAAGGTCTATTCCTTTCAATCTTTGACGGTTGTAAACAAACTCAATTGATCATCATCTTCATCACAATTTTTTTATTGCTACCGATAGAGATAATATACCATATTATTATGGATAACGCAAACAAATGTTCTTACCGTTGATTTCCTCCTCACCGTGTGTTCAAAGCAAAACTCACAATAGAAAACAAGGCACAGATTATTATCCCTGTCCCTTGTTATCTACTATCGGCTATAAATTTACATGTAATTCAATATTACTTTCTTCATAATTTGACACAAACTTCACAATTCCCTGCTGCTGTAATTCTGATGACCACAGCACCTGGCGCTCCCTTGGATGAAGCTCATTTTTATTAAAATTTCCGTTCTCACCCTTGGTGTATCCCATAAAACTTTTATGGTTGAAATGAACCAGTCATTGTTCAAAATTTCTCACAATACCCCAACGAGTATTCTCACTTAGATTGCGGCTTTCTTCCTGTGCTTGGCTACTTAGTATGGTAATAAGAAATTCGTCCCACAAGCAATCAAGATAGAGTATCTGTTCATTTTCACCCTGTAAATAATCCTTTATTGCCCTTTGAACGCTCTCCGGCAATCGAAGTTTTTGTCCGCCTCTCCCTCTCTAATAGTCATTTTCTGCCACAGGATACCTGCTCCTAAAGCTCTCCGCATCATACTCACTGTCTCTAATATGATCCGGCATTGAATGATCACTTTTCAAAAAATAATCATCCGTTTCCAGCAGCTTATCCCAGGTTACGTCCAAATTATAATATGCTCCGTTCAGCTCCACAAGATTCCATGCATGAAGCTGAGCGGTTCCGTCATGATCCACAGTTCCCTTTACTATTCGGCAGTCTATTCCCGCTTCCCTTAACAGCCTGTACGCCGCCACGCTGTAGCCCTGGCATCTGGCAGTACGGTTGATCAGTGCCGCATAGGCCGTGGTATCCAGATGATAGTTATCATTGTTCTGATGAATGATGTCATACGTCACAGTGCTGTACAGATAATCATGGATTTTCCGTATCTTTTCATAATCCGATGCAAACAGATCAATATCCAGCTTTTTCAGAATTTCCTTAACCGCACTGTCTGTCCTCGTTTCCTGTTCCGGTGTTGTATAATATATGGGTTCTATTCTTATGGTATAGAGGTACTGTGTGCCTAGCCATATATGACTGTAAGACAATGTATAGCCACCGTACTGATAGCGTATGTAATCCCCGTCAGTCGGTTTGTCATCGATTTCAAGTGCGTTCATCATCAGATCCTCAACCAGCAGGCTGATATCGCCCATGTATTCGCCCTCAGTATAAAAGGTCAGTGTGATACGTCTGTCATGCTGCTTTAGGCTTTTTTGAACGATATCTGTAATTTTGCCCTCATCTTTAAGCACAATATCATATACTCCGCTGCGAACATACTTTTTTGAGGTATCCTGCCTTTTTGCTGTCGCCGCAGCTACAGAGATTCCCATAAGCAAAAGAATTCCGGCTGCAGCAATCTGTTTATATCCTATCATGCTTCCTCCGGAATATAAGTATTTGCTGTCAATCCGGCACATAAGTATCCCATATTGTATAGGACATAACATTCATGGCCATTCCCGGGCTGCTTAAGAAAGCACACGTACCGGAACATGCCAAGTCTCCGATACTCGCTTATCTACTTACTTCCGGCCTGCTTTAGGGCATCTTCAGCTGCCTCTCTGAACAGATCATAGTTAACTGTAGCTCCGGATATAGCATCTACTTCCTTTACACTGCCGCCTTTTACCAGCTGGTCTGCATATTTTTCACATGAAGCTACAGCCTTCTGTGCCATGTTATAATAATCACGGTTGCTTATCTTACCGCCCTCCATACCATAATCTTCTGCTTTTAATGTACCGTCCGGCTCATAGGTCTCAAAAGTGCATTCAGTTATGACTCCTCCGCTTATGGTAATATCAACCACTCCGTAACCATTGCCATAGCTTGTACCATCCTCCTCATCATACACTGAGCTCTGTCCTTCATAGGTACCGTCGCTGTAGCTTGCTTTATTTCCTCCGCAGGAAGTCAGCCAAACCATACAGCTCATAATCATCAATAAACCTATGCCATTTTTTAAACTCATAAAAGTCCGCCTCACTCTGTGAATCTGATATGTCCGGTAAAATTCTCATTCACCGTCTGTCTGGCTATCCTGCCGCTTCGCAGCACGATCTGCCTCTGCGCTACATCTCCTACCTCAGGGTCATGGGTGACCACGATCAGTGTCGTGCCTTCCTCATGCAGCTTGCGAAACAGCTCCACGACTATCTCTTCATTGGCCTCGTCTAAATTACCCGTGGGTTCATCTGCGAGGATGATTTCCGGATAATTGATCAGTGCTCTTGCCACGCATACCCGCTGCTGCTCTCCCCCGGAAAGCTGACTCGGCAGGTGTCTTGCTCTTTCTGCCAGACCTACACGATCAAGAGCTTCCATGGCCTCTTTCTCATCCGGAACACTGTGATAATACTGTGACAGCATAACATTTTCCAGCGCCGTGAGATAGTTGACCAGATGGAACTGCTGAAATATCAATCCGATCTTATCGCGCCTTATATCTGTAAGCCTTTTGGCCGGTTCTTTCGCTACATCCACTCCGTCTAACAGCACATGCCCCTTAGAGGGCTTGTCCATGCAGCCGATAATATTCATCATAGTGCTTTTGCCTGAGCCTGAGGGGCCCATGATTGATACCCACTCGCCCTTCTCCACCGAGAAATTCACATCGTCAAGAGCATGGAGGTCACCATAGATCTTAAATACATTCTGAAACTCTAAAAGACTCATATATCATTCTCCCTTCAGTACCAATGCCGGGTCAACAGATGTTGCGCTGCGTATCGGAATCAGGCATGCAATGCTTGTGACGGCGATTGAGACTATGATTGTAATCGGTACGAGTAGCGGCCGAAACGAGATATAGCTGCTGAAGACATTGACACTTACGAACTGTGCAAATGCGAATCCGACAAATGATCCCAATATGCCGCCAAGTGCTCCGAGCACCACTCCTTCTCCCATGAATTCAGTGATGATACCTTTGTCTGTGGCTCCGATTGCCTTCTTAAGGCCTATTTCGCTTCGCCTTTCTGAAACTACCGCTGTCATAGTCGTAGCGACACATATCATGGTAAGCGCCAGTACGATGACAGTTACTAAAAGTACCAGTGCCTGCAGCTTCGAGAGCACAGTGGTCTCCGAGGCCGTGACCCTTTTTACCAGATTCGCACTGATTGCGGTGCTGCTTTCGTTTATTTCCTCCACATACTTCTGCAGCTGTGCCGAAGATGCAGAAACGCTGACCTCCGCTATATCCACGTTGTCAGACTTACCTGTAAGCTCTGATATATCCTCCATGGAGATATAGACATATTCCTCTTCAGAGCCGCCTGTATTCAGTATTCCGGTTATAGTAAAGTCGATGGTGCTGTCCATCTGGGTCTTATCCTCCGGTGTGAAATTAACACTTACACTGTCTCCAATACTGAGTTCAAGGCTTTGGGCAACATTTTTCCCTACCAGTATTTCATGGGCATAAGCGGGATATGTCCCATCTACCAGCCAGTATGGGCTGGTTTTTTGTACGTCAGCCATCTCAGTCCCCGCTGCCATGATCGGCTGCTCATGTATTCGTACGGTGTTGTACTGATACGGAGCGGCCCCCACCAGCTCTGCTGAAGGGATAACTGCGAGGCTCTCCTGCATTTTTGCAAGAGTAAAGCTATCTGCTGCCGGCATAAAAATCATATTTGCACCGTAGCTTCGAAACTGCGTGCCCATCTGCTGCGGTACATCTACATATATTGTCACAAGTCCCGAAAGTATGGTGGCTCCTATGGCTATTGCAAGCAGTGCCACCAGCATACGGGATCTGCGCCTCAAAAGTGAGGCGGTGATCATACGAAACAGCATTCTTCTTTTCTTCATAATATAGTTTCCTCCGTGCTGCTGTATTTATCTGCCATGCAGTACCTCTGCCGGCTGCAGGCCAAGCAGCATTCGAATAGCAGGAACACTTCCTGCAAGCGTCACGGTAATAACCAGAACGCCTACTATCGGTATGACTACAGTTCGTATGGCGATAGCCGAGCCGAATACGCTCTGTCCGATTATCTGAGCAAAGCCTATGCCTGCGAAAAATCCTGCGATTCCTCCTATGACAGATGCGATCAGAATTTCGGTAAGCACCAGTATGGTTACGGAATGATTATAGGCTCCTATCGCCTTCATCAGTCCTATCTCACCTGAACGTTCCATCACGCTGGCAGTCACCAGGTTACTGATACCCAGTGCCGATCCGATAAGGCTCAGCACCATGATCAGCAGCATAAGAAGTTCTGTCTTATTGAGTATTGCGCCTTCAGAATCAGCCACCTGCCTGACCGGTGATGCTACCGAATCCGTGATGACCTCCTGGATCTGATAGCATATGGAGCTGACATAGGCTGTACAGTACCAGACCTCATACTGTGCTACAGTCAGAGACGAGGGATTTTTAGCTGCCTTTTTCGCCAGCTCATTATCCGGTGTAGTCAGTGCGCTGACCTCTATGCTGTCGATGCAGCCTGACAGATCCGCCAGATCCTGTACCACCCCAAGCGGCACATAGAGCTGACTGTCCTCATCTCCTCCGGACTCATAGATGCCCACTACGGTGAGTTCTTTTGATGCCGCAGTGCCGTTAAGCGTTATACGGTCACCCACCTTTATACCTTTTTTATCAGCTAATGAAGCGCCTGCCATAGCTACATCGATGCCCATGTCCGATTTTTCATCGATCCACTGTCCTTCACGTATATCCCACCAGGAACGCAAGCTGCTCATACCGGCATCCAGCTGTTCTCCCGTTGGCAGATCTAAATGGTGGTCGAACCAGCTTCCCACCACCTCCACTTTAGTCCCATCAGACAGATCAGCCGGCACGGTAGTAAACGGTGCGAAATCCACTATATTAAAGGCCCAGAATATGGTCTTTATATTGCCAAGCTCCGATTCTTTTAAATATGCACCGCCCTTTTTCTCACCATCGACATCATAGAGGCTGCTCACTACAGAGGACTGCTCCGGCACCACAGTGATATTGGCACCATAGGTTTTAAGCTCCTGGTTGACCTTGTCTCCCACATCCATGACCACGCTTATCATCGCTGTCGCCAGCGATGAACCGAGAGCTATGGTCAGTGCGATCATAAGCATCTTCTTCCACTGGTGGAGAAGTGTACCTCGAATCATTTTAAAGAACATACAATTCTCCCCCTTACTTAAACTCAGATTCATGTTCCAGCAGCCTTTCTACCGGAACTACAATATTGCCGTTTTCAATTCTATAGTCAATGGGAATCGGGTTACAGCCACCTTTAAATCCTATGGTATTGATATTCATGATAACATCGCATAGGTTGCAGACCACCTGCCCATTCTTTTCATAATAACCTGTCTCACCGCAGATCTCGCAAGCGTCCAGGCCTATGCCATAGGAGGCTGAATTCGGCTTTTGAATTATAATAAATCTGATGACAACATCATTATCAGTGGTATAACCAAAGCGGTGCAGATGTCCGTCATTTACCTGGTCAAATGGTATTGTGAAATTATCTCCGTCAATCTTTGCCTCCTCTATGGGTGAAAGCTCGACTTCCTTGTTTGCATAAGCATTAACAGCCGTCATAATACAGATCACGAACGCAAAACATAGGATACCCAGACCGCTGAAGCGTCTTAGTTTCCTCCATTTGGCTATAATCTTTCTGCGCTGAGCATTGTTCTCATAAGGTTCATTGGCTGAATAGCTTCTGATCAGCAGTATCACAGGCACCACTACGGCAACAAGTATCGTCATATATATGAACCAGACGCTTAAATTAGAGGCGTACTTCGATATCACGAATAACGTGTGGTTAGATGCTATCAGCCTTTTTGCCAGAAGTATTCCAAAGGCTGAGGCAACCTGCTTTAAGGCATTTATAAGAAGTACTGAGGATGTCAGAACCAGCGCCGTATTCTTCCCCATATACACCATCCCCTGGTATACGGATATTCCCATGATAATGATCAGTAAAAAACCTAAAAGCATACCCAGGAACTTTACAATAAAAGCGGTAGACATGACCGTCTCCTCCGTTAAGAGGATCGTATGCGGCATTTCAAAAAAAGCCGGCAAAAAGTACAAAAACAGCATGGCCAGTTCTGTCGCAAGCATGACTGCCGGAAGGTACTCTGCCTGCTTTTTAAGTCTTTTCCCTAAAAAAGTAAACACAAAAAACAGTGCCAGCACAGCCAGAGACACTGTATAGATATAAAGATTCCATATACCGGTATCCACCTTACTGGTCATTGTTTTAGTAACAGACATAACTATGGCACTGACGATTCCTGCTATAAAACCGATCCGCATGATAAACGCCGCTCTGCCCTGATATGCGATTCTTATATATGCCAGAAGCATCCCTGCCATAATAGCCAGCGCTGCCAGCTGTTCTGTTGATTCCACAAGATATTTTAGCACTCTGTACACCTGCCCTAAATATGAATGATTTAACTTGTTATGAACAGAAACGCTGTGCCGCAGAAATACCTCCCCCGGCACAGCGCAGTGTTTTTAAGAACGATTACCACTCCTGAGGAGTATAATCCCAACCCTCAAATGTGTAGGTCAGATTGCCGTCATCAAAATACTTGTCGAAAGAACCGCCTGGGCCCGTCTCAGCGTCTGTATGCAGCAGGTAACCGTTCTCCTCAGGGCTGTGTATCGTGAACTCCAGAGAATATGTATCTGCATTGGGAAGTGCAATATTGGCCCCATAGTGAGGTCCGTCAGATGCGCTCATCTCCATGAACGTTCCTTCTGCAGCAACCTTTCCGTCAGAGCCTGTAAGCTTATAATCAACAGTCAGGTAAGGAACCCAGTCACCCACACCAAATCCCAGATCATTCTGGAGCGCTGAAATGTCGGCCTCAAGATGGAGATCGAAGTCTTCTATGTTGCCATTGCCGTTAGACATAGGTACCGGCTGGAAATAAACAGCAGAAAGATTGATAAAACCGACTTCCTCATCCTCAAAAATCGGATACTCGGTGAAGCCTGCAGCTTCGCCGGGTGCTACCGCAGCATCAGAGCTGACATTGGCCTCCACCTTCTCTGCCTCAGATGCCGCTACCGTTGTTGCTTCAGCTTCAGTCGTAGATGCTGTGCCTTTGCCGCAGCCGCTTAATGCAAAAGCTGTAATTGATGTGCACATGAACAGTACAAGTGCCTTATTCATAATTATTTCCTCCTTAAATAGGTGATTTATTTTAACTCCGGACAGTTAAGTTAAATACTGCTGTCTCAGGAATTAGCGTGATTAAAACTTCCGCTGCAGGATCATTCTCTCTGAATATGCAGCTCGTCGAGTATTTCCATTACCTCTTTTTTCAGGGCCTCATGCTTTGCTTTCTTTTCTTCGGCTTCAAGTACCAGGCGCTCCTGCGCACGATTCTTTTCCGCTTCGATATGGATGGCGCGATTCTTTCTGGTCTGTATGATAAACAGTGTCACCGCAATAGCCAGAAGAATCAGCTGCGGAAGCAGGGTCTGAACTGTCGGGTAGATGCCCAGAACATCCAGAACATCATTGGTCGGAATCCATGCCAGCCATTCAGGAGACATCATGGTGATGACATCGCCCTCAATCAGTTCCTTAATGCCTGCGCCCAAAAATGATATGGACATAAGTGACATCAGCACGCCGGTAGCAGTAAAGAATGGCTTGATCGGAATCTGAATGCTGAGAAAATGAATCGCAAGATAAACGAACACCAGGCATATACAGCCGATTATGAAACCTGCCCATACGCTTCCGGTATTACTGTTTGCCAGCATCGGCTGGTAGAACAGCACCACCTCTGCCCCCTCTCTGAAAACAGCTAAAAATGCAGTAAATGTCAGTGCAAAGCTGCTTCCTCTCGCAGTGGACTTCTCAGTTTTGGTCTTAACATATGAAGTCCATGCATCTGTCTCAGATTTAGACAGCATCCAGTTGCTTACATAGAAAAGCACGCACACAGCTGTCAGAGCTGTAACT